>JAUBOH010000038.1:20379-28003 GCA_036700145.1 Microcoleus occultus BM001215366 | reverse complement strand
TAATGACTAATGACTAATGACTAATGACTAATGACTAATGACTAATGACTAATAAAAAAAAATCCCAGGCCTAACCTGGAAAGTAAAAATTTTAAAAAAAGTAATGTTGTTTTAATAAATTGAATTTGCCCGCGTCGCGGCGATAATTTAGCAGCGCTTGTAGAATTGAGAGCGGACTGCGGGGCGGGCATTCCTGTGCAGGTGCCGCACCCGATCGCATTTTCCAGTCTCAAGAAAACAGTTGCATTCATGTTCTAGTACCCGTTAAGCTTGGCTGCTGTTGCGAGTCTGGCTTGCCAGATCCAACAGTTGCGCCCAGCGTTTTTGGAGTTGTTTGGGAGTGCATTTGAGCGCGGCGGCGATCGCCTTGTCGCTTTCTTGATTCCGCTTCATTTCTAACAGTTGTTGTTGTTCTGGAGAAAGTTGAGCGCGAAATGCTTCCCATTTGTCCGAAGTCATTCCCAGCTTTTGATCGACATCAGCACCCAGCCATTCGTGTACGAGTTTCCAGTTTTGAGTGCGGGAAAATTTTTCGACGTGGTACTTGAAACGTTGTTGCAAATAGTCGCGCTGGCGGGAAGACAAACCGAGAACGCGATCGATTTCCGAAGCCGAAAGGTCTTGCAATTTTAAAGTGAGGTAGCTAACACATTCTGGCTGATTTTGCAATTCCAGATAAGCAATCAATTCCGAGACAACTCGATCGCGCAGCACTGCATCAGCCGGATCGACAGTTTCAGACACCATTTGCTCGCGCACTTGTTGCAGCGCCGGAGAGCGGCTGTGCATTTCCGCATCTTCTCCCTTGCCGGATTCTACAGCCATTTCAATGTCGATCGCGGTTTCGGGAGGTTGGCCTTTGGCAAATCCTTGAGCGCGGAGCACGATCAGGCGTTGGCGGTTGCGGCCTGGTAAGCCGATTTGGCGTTTGGCGTAGTGTTCGGTGAAAGCCATGTACTCAGCCAATTCTAGCTGCGTGCGGGGCTGGTAGCTGACATCGACTTGGTGTTCGCGGCGGAAAGCTCGCAGAGATTCAATGTAAAAGCCTTGCAAAAAGTCTTCAATCATGTTGTAGCGAGCTTGGAAGTTCAAGTTCGATCGAAAAGAAGCAACATGGCGGTAAATCATCGCCGCGAGGTGAGAGTGGAGTTCGACGCGGCCGCCTTTAGAACCGAGGCGGTAGTATTGCAGGGTTTTTTGCAACCGGTGTTCGGCCAAGGTGATTTGCCAAGCTTCAACTTCGCCGGAAATTTGGATGCGATCGCTTTTTTGGCAAATCCGTTCGACTTCCTTAGCAATCCGCATCGCCACTGCTTGAGCGCTGCGGCTGGGAGTTTTCATCTCTGCTTCCAATTCTTTGAGGGCGAAGTCAGCCAAAGCCAGGATATCGATGCAGGGAACAGTATTAATTTCGGGGGTTTGTTCGATCGCGACGGTCGGAATGCGGTTGAGGTCGGAAGCGGTGTTGCAGTTGACGGTGTTGGTGGCAGTTTTGACAGTCATGGCGTTTATCGGGTAGTAGATTTGTCAGAGAGTGAGTGATGCAGTTGCTGGCGGTTTCGCTCGTTGTGCTGATTCAACTCTCTATACATTGAATGTAAGGGAAGTACAAATAGTGCAGTGACGCCAGTGTTCCACTCTCTCATGCAACAGTTTTTGGCTGCTGAATCTGATTCTAAGCTTTGGTTGTTGGGGATGGCTGATATTGTGCTTAAACCCTGACGGTACAAGCATTCTGAGCTGTTACGAAGCCTTCGCGATCGCACTTGCGAGTGAGGGTGCTGCAAGGCCACTGAGTGGACAATTTAGCAACTGGCTGTTTGAGGCGGTTTTGGGCGTTGGAGATTGTGGAATCGGGAGCAGGCGGGATGTAGTGAACCGCAATGTATTCTGAAGCTACGGCACAGCAGTTGAGAAACCCGGTTAATTTGGAAATTAGTCTGATATCAAATCCGGTAGCATCGGAATTAATATAACCCCAAATTAGGACACGGCAGTGCCTTGTCCCTACAATTAATCACGGTAGGGACACGGCATCTTGAGTGTCCTCGCTTGTCATTCCGGCGCAGCCGGAATTGATATGACAGAAGGCTGGTTGATTGACCGAAGCCAGATTTCTAGCTCCAAAGCGAGGCCCGAAGTGATGTATTTTATTAAATAAGCCCGGTTGCTTGGATGGTGGCGGGTAAGTCCTTACAGAAGTTTAGACCCGCAAATTGACAACAGCGATGCTGAGTCGATCGACTTAAATATTAAAGGCAATAAATCCTCTCAAGTTGAAATATGCAATTTAAATGCGCGACAGCTTTTCGAGAATATCCCGCGATGGGCTAAAAACTTCCACCTGATGCCCATCAACAATCCGAGTAACGATGAGCTGCGAACACACAGCTCGCAAAGACTTCCAAAGCATTGTCTCCTCGTAATGTTCCAATTCGGCTGGAATGTGATCTAGCAGCGTCTTAGAGCAAACCACAATCAGTTGTTTCTGAGCCCGAGAAAAAGCCACATTAGACCGATTGAGGTCTAAGATAAATTCCACATTTTTACTAATTGCTGAGGGGTCGCTGGCTGTTGCCGATACAATTATATAAGGTCGCTCATCACCTTGCAAGCTTTCAACAGTATCAATTACATCAATGAAGTTGCCGTAGTTACTCAAATGACTCTTAAGCAGTGTTCGCTGCGCTCGGTGTGGAGTTACAATAGCCACAGATTTGTTTTCTATTTCTCTGCGAGTTTCCGCAATAATTTGCTCAATTATCCGCACTTCAAGCAGATTGCTGCGTTTTGACTGGCGCTCAGAATGAAGGACAAGAAAAAGCTCTCTTGACTCGTCGTGTAAAACGCTATTTAACTCCCGCGCTTTTCCTTTTAGTTCGATGTTATCCAGTCGGTGGTAAAGAGGGGAAATTAAAAAATCATTAATAAGCCGTGGCAACCGATGGCTAAGACTCAACGCAGAACTCAGAATAGCTGCATCTGAAACTTTTGTAATTTTAATATTTTTAACCGCATCATATGCACTCACATAAGGCTTGTATAATTGAATGGGCGGACGGTCTTCCTGCTCCCAGTTATGGGCAACGATTGGTGAGAGCTGCCGATTATCTCCGGCAAGCATGATTTCCCCGTCACTTTTTACTAATGTAGCCAGGGACAAAAAGTGCGGAAACACCATCATACTTGCTTCATCAACGATTAGTATAGGTACTTGGATACCTTTAATTTCCAGCGATAATTTCAAAATAGCATTGGTTAAGCCGCCGATGACCAAGACAGCATTTGAACGCATTTTCTTCAATTGGGCGGCACTTGGCTTAGAGAAAAAACATTCAACATTTTTTTCGATAAAAGACTCATCCTCTTTATGGTCAACTCGGCTAAGTTTTATTGGCGGTACTGTTAATCCTAATTGCTCTGCCTGTTGCTGAAGGATTGGCAAGAGGCTATCGAGGCGTAACAGCAAGTTGTCTACAGCCCTATGGGTAGGTGCTGCGATAAGAACGATATCTCCGATCGAACAACGCGCCAAAATTCTTAAAAAAGTAGCGATCGCTGTTGTCTGTGTCTTGCCAGTTCCTGGAGGCCCCTGTAAAAGTTGAATTCTAGCGGTTAAGCCGCTGACAGCAGCAGCTACTTGATCCGTAGCCAATTTCTGTCCGTTAGGCAATGTCAAGGACTCCAGTAGATTCTGGTATTGTTCTAGCTTCTGTGCTGCTAGAGCCTGTTGCGGAGGAATCTGAGGACGCTCAGGATCGAACCACTGACATACATGATTTCCCAAACGACTTATTAGTCTGTTGTCAACCTTTCCGGCTACAAAATCAGAAGGACTTTCATCTAAAGTAGCATAGGAAAAAATCTCTTCCTCTTGGTTATAAAACCGACCGGGGAGTTGATAGCGGTCTGGTTTATTTGTTTGTCTTACTGAAAGCTCAATCTGTCGAGTCTCCCAGTCAATATTATCCACAACACACGTACTTCCACCGCGTAGAAGTTGACCGAATGTTTGACCGCGATGCGGATCGTCAGAACAGGGGCTAAGCCTTACAAAGTTGCCTTTTTCGATCGTGCAGTTAGTCTCGAAAACTTCATAGTTAATACCGTACCCATCAAGGTTGATAGTGGCTGTCAGCCTATTATTGCCGTGGGAGACAACATCACTAATAGGAATAGTGCGCCCTAGAGGGACGCGATAGACAGGCGGGACTAGGTGAGTAGCAATCCAGTTTGTCACTTTAACGTGCTGATCCAGTCGGAGATAGTCAATCCCTGCTTGAGCGGCATTATCTACCCCAAGCGTGAATTCGAGTAAATCAGCGATGACAAGAGATGGTTTTACTATCTCTGGGTTCTTGAAACGAATGCTTTCTTCAACCCACCGCAGCGCGTGTACGCGGGCGCGAAAATAATGGTTGAGATAGTTAGTTTTCCCGGCGCTGTTGTAGCGCTCAATTGCCTTAGCAACTGCTGGCGATAGATTTGGGTCTTTTGGATCTGGCAATTTTCGCCAGTAAGCGCGCCAGTAGGGTGCTGTTAACGAATCATAAAAGCGACTGCGGATTTCAAACTTGTGCTTGCTGACTTGCTCAGAAGGTTTAGCTGCCCACTGCCCCTGAGCATCTAAATCCAAATCAGTCTTAAAATCGAATATATCCTGTGTAAAAGCTTGCTCTAAATCGACCTCGGCACCAGACACCCGCCGCCGCCAGTGATAGCGCCTCCCAAACCACGACAGAGAAGTAACGACAGCTAAGCCTCTCCCTGTCCATCCCAAGGCAAAACGCCGATCGACTTCATCGTGCAAGCAAGAGTAGATGAGTTGCTCCAAACTCTCACGGCATCCTAGCAGTTCTCGGAGGTTGCCGAGTAACTGCGAGCTGACGCGCGAGCATCCTTCGAGCAACTGAGTCATCTCCGATCGAGACCAGACATAAAAGTGAATGGGAGCCGTTTCGGCCTCGGCTACTTCATGAATAGCCTCAACCAGCTTCATGAGAAACGTTTGAATTAGCTGTTTCTCAGCGCCTGTGTCTTCTCTGTATTCCCCCGTCCACGGGGAAGTTTGAAACTCAATAACTTCTTTACTTTGGAGAGTACGCTCTTCATAGACTGGGCGATTATTTCGATCGCACCCTACCTCCAACCGTTCCTTGACTGTGGGGTCTGGCTGCCAGTGTCCATTTACCTCCGTGAAGCTTGTATGTAATTGTCCCTCGCTCTTGGTCACATGAGCTGCAAGCGCTCCAATCCTGTTTTCTACATAGTCGTAATCCACAGAAAGGTAAACGCGAATCAGCCGCTCACCATTAATTATGTGTTCTGGAAGTTGACCTTGACCTGAATAACGTAGCGGCTCTACTTCATAGGTATCTGGGTTAATATTTCCGCCTGGAAGTGTACGCCTGCGAGTTTTTGCTTTTAACTGGATGAGTTCTAGGTTATCGCTAAAGCTTGGATCTTGCCGCACTTGAACCGCCTGCTGTCCATGTAAGTCGAGTTCAGCCAAGTCATCGATTTTGTCAATCCCGGCCTTTCGCAAGACTCGTACTGCTGACGGATCTAAGCCTATTAGTTCAAGGCGACGCAATCTGGCACTTTCGGATAAGCAGTGAATATTGAAAACACAGCCATCACACTTGGGATCGATTTGATAGTCCAAATCGGCTAAATCAGCCTGAACTACGCGGTTTAGCGCACCCTCAGATGCCAGGAGGCGATTAATGTCTGCTTCTTCTGTATCTAGCTTAAACGGTTCTAGATCGAGGATGAGCTGACTTTTATTTGTACTCTCATCAATCCTAGCAACCACGCACTCGATATCTTCTGGTCTGAGTTCTACGCCGCAAATAGCCACTGGACTTACCTGAATAAGCTGCCGTACTAGCATCCGGTATAGAGCAACCTGCACGCGGTGGTAGGTACGGTCTCGACGACTGGCTTTGCATTCAACAATTCGCAGCTTTGGTCGATCGGCTTCCCACAGAATTAGTACAAAGTCAATTTGGCCTTTGATCTGGAAAGCTCCCTCGTCTGCTTCAACGGAAATTTCGCGTCCATATGCTCTTTGTCCTGAACTTATACCTTGCAATTGTGCGACAAAGGTAGTCCAGGGTGTCTTCTTTTTATCAGCAGACTTTTGGCTGTACAAAGTGAGGTCAATAAGACCATTTTTTTGGAGAGAAGTTTCCCATTCGTTCTCTCTCAGTCGCCCAGCCTCTTGAAGAACTGGATCTAAGGAGTTGAAAAGGCGTTCTGCAAACGGAAGCTCTCGGGCAAGATGTCGGTTATTATGCTCTAGCTTAAAGCGACGATCGCAAGATTGATAATGGATGTACTCACCGATTTCGGTAACTCGAACAGATGGTTTAGTTACTGGGGTTAACATAAATGTAAAAATAAAATGTTCACATGAGTCTGACTGGCATCAACTATGCTGAGCGACTAAATTTGAGTAATCATCTCACAATTAACTCAGGGGTTACATGACAATAATCACTTTTAATTGTGACCCTACTCACTGCAACTATTTCTATTATAAATTCACAATTTATGCTGATTCTCTCTCTAAGACCAAAGTCACCGGCCCGTCATTGTCTATAGATACTTGCATCTGAACTCCAAACTGCCCTGTTTCGACTTTTAAGCCGCCAAGAGCGCAACTTTTCGACAAATTTGTCATAAAGAATGGAGGCGGCTTCTGGGGGTGCAGAGCGATCGAAGGAAGGCCGCCGACCTTTGCGACAGTCGCCGTAGAGCGTAAACTGACTTACAACCAGCAACTCGCCGCCGATGTCTTGTACCGACTTGTCCCAGCGCCCGGCCGAGCTGCCCGAGTCGGGAAACAAACGCAATTCCAGGCATTTGCGAGCCATCCAATCGAGTTCTGCTTCGGTGTCGGTGTCTGCAATACCTACAAGCAAGTTAAGCCCGCGGCCAATTTTGCCAATTATTCGATCGTCAATTTCGACTTGAGACGATTTGACTCGCTGGATGATGACTCGCATTGGCTTGCTTTGATAGTCGTGGAGGCATCATATCTTCATAAACCGGGTATTTCACCCGTATTCAATTTAGGAATGCAAAATTTCGCAAAAACCCGGTTTCTGCACAATCCCCGCATCTCAAAGAAACCGGGTTTTTCACCCGTATTCAATGTAGGAATGCAAGATTGTGCAAAAACCCGGTTTCTGCACAATCCCCGCATATTTTACTATTAGTTTTTCCCAAACCCTTTGCCACGATTGGTTGAAGGCATACAAAGACAGTTTTCGATTTGCGATCGCAAAGTCTCGGTATCCAAACCCTGACCGATGAGAACAAGCTGATTTTTCGGCTCACCTTTCCACTCGTCGTCGTCCATAGAAAATCGCTTGCCGCTCAAGTGAAAAATATGCCGTTTGGGACTTTCTTCAAACCACATAATCCCTTTCGCGCGAAACACGTTTGTTGGCAGTTGGTTGTCTAAGAAATATTGAAATTTCCTCAGAGAAAACGGCTTGTCGCTCTGGAATGAAATTGAGGTAAATCCGTCATTTTCTAAATGGTCAGAATGATCGTGATGAGCGTGGTCGTGATGTTCGTGGTCGTGATGTTCGTGGTCGTGATGTTCGTGGTCGTG
>JAUBOH010000038.1:0-20279 GCA_036700145.1 Microcoleus occultus BM001215366 | reverse complement strand
GTGGTCGTGATGAGCGTGGTCGTGATGAGCGTGGTCGTGATGAGCGTGGTCGTGACTGCTAGGAGTTTCCTCAGATTGGAAATATTTGTCAGATTCAAACAATCCGATGCTGAGGACTAGCGGCAGGGGAACTTGCGATTTTACCGATCGCAGAATTCGAGCACCTTCTTTGATATCGCGAATCTTAACTTCCAACAAATCTAAATCTGCTTCTTCAACCAAATCAGTTTTGTTGAGGATAATTATATCGCCGTAAGCTATTTGACTGTAAGCTGCTTCAGAGTTGAACAAATCTAAGCTGTAATTTGCCGCGTCTACTACCGTAACGATCGAATCGAGACGAGTCATGTCTCGCAATTCTGTGCTCAAGAAAGTCAGAGCTACTGGTAGCGGGTCGGCTAGTCCCGTGGTTTCTACTACTAAATAGTCTAGCTTTTCTTGACGTTCTAAAACTTTGTAAACTGCATTAACCAAATCTTCGTTAATTGTGCAGCAGATGCAGCCGTTATTCAGCTCAACCATGTTGTCATCGCTGGTGACAATCAGTTCGTTATCGATGCCGATTTCGCCAAATTCATTGACCAAAACTGCTGTTTTCAAACCTTGCTGGTTGGTCAGGATGTGGTTGAGCAGGGTTGTTTTGCCGCTGCCGAGAAATCCTGTAATGATTGTAACGGGTATGCCGTGTTTGGGAGCGTCCATCGTCGGTTCTGTCTCGGACCCAGTTGTAGATTGCATAGCGTTGACTGTCAAATAATGTCGATCGCACTTTTTGAGTGTTTCTTATTGTATCTTACTTAGGACAAGGCCTCAGCAGCCCGGTCGATCGGATAAATTTTGGGTTGGGCGACATCGCATCTAGGAATTAACATCAATTCCGGCTGCACTCAGACATGATAGAGAGGACACGACAGTGCCTTTGTCCCTACCACGATCAATATCAACTAAAACAGGGCGGTGGCTAACTATAGCCACCGCCCTCAAGATAGTATTGCGCTATCTAATTCCGTGCTTACGCAGGAAGCAAAACTGCATCGATGATGTGGATGACGCCATTATCAGCAGCAACATCGGCTGCTGTAACGGTAGAATCATTGATTTTGACGCCATTGGAAGCATCAATTTTCACTTCTGAACCTTCAACTGTTTTGGCAGATGTCAGCTTGACTACATCAGCAGCCATGACTTTGCCAGAAACGACATGATAAGTCAAGATTTTTGTGAGCTTAGGAATGTCCTTAAGCAATGCCTCTACAGTACCTGCGGGAAGCTTAGCAAAAGCTTCGTCTGTAGGTGCGAAAACTGTGAAAGGGCCAGCGCCTTTGAGAGTATCTACTAAACCAGCGGCTTGGACGGCAGCAACTAGGGTAGTAAAAGAGCCTGCCGAAACGGCGGTATCAACGATGTCAGCCAAGTGAGTCACCTAGGTTTTGTAATCTGTAAATCACTATAACGCTAAAAAGTTAATTTAGCTACATATATTTTTTTGTCATTCAGTTTGGTTTTCTTATCTAAGATAGAACATTTTTTTATAGAACTCATCTCAGTAAATACCTACCTAAAGGTAGATTTGAATTTACAGATTTTACTGTATTTTTATTTGGCAATGTAATCCTAAATACATTGAGCCGCCGATCGCGCTAGATATCGCCACCGTAGTTTTGAAACTCAACGCAAGGGCGATCGCGCTAGAACCCTCGCCCCTGCTGCGAGATTTTGATTGAATTGGCAAAAAATTCAACATCGAGAGTTAAGCTAACGCACCCTCAAAGACTGTCACCGCCGACTGAACGCAACAGTTCGGCAAATCTCGCTCTAGACTGTTAACAGTCAATAACTAACAAAAGCTTGACATGAGATATAAACTACTAGGTCACAGCGGACTGCGCGTTTCTGAAATCTGCCTCGGAACCATGACTTTTGGTGAAGAATGGGGCTGGGGAGGTTCTTACGACGAAAGCCGCAAAATGTTCGACGTATTTGCAGAAGCCGGCGGCAATTTCATTGATACCGCGAATCTCTACACCAACGGTACTAGCGAAAAATATGTCGGCGATTTCATCGGGGCCGATCGCGAAAAATGGGTAGTTGCCACTAAGTATAGCCTCAACATGAAGAATGGCGAAATCAACGGTTTCGGCAACCACCGCAAAAACATGGTGCAAGCAGTAGAGGCCAGTTTGAAGCGATTGCAAGTTGAATACATAGATTTGCTGTGGCTGCACGCTTGGGATTTTACCACACCAGTCGAAGAAGTCATGCGCGCTTTTGACGATTTGGTGCGCGCCGGCAAAGTTTTATATATCGGCATTTCCGATACGCCGGCTTGGATTGTTTCTCAAGCAAATACGATCGCCCATTTCCGTGGCTGGACACCATTTATCGGCTTGCAAATAGAGTATTCTTTAAAAGAGCGAACTCCCGAACGGGATTTGCTGCCAATGGCAAAAGCCTTTGATATTGGCGTGACTGCTTGGAGCCCCCTAGCAGGCGGTTTGCTGACTGGAAAATATAACACTTCAGAAACCGCTAGCGAAGCTAAACGGCTTAATTCACCTGAATCTGGAAAAATTAGCGAACGCGACCTCAACATTGCTGACGAAGTTAGCAAAATAGCAGCCGAAATTGGCAAACCTGCTTCTCAAGTAGCCCTAAATTGGCTGCGACAACAGCCAGTCGAAGTTATTCCGATTGTGGGTTCCCGCAAACTCTCGCAACTCCAGGAAAATCTCGCTTGTTTGGATTTTGAATTAACCCCGGAACAAATGCAGCAGTTAGACAAAGTAAGTGCAATTGAATTGGGTTTTCCGCACGATTTCTTAAGGAGTTCGATGGTGCAAGATTTTGCCTTTGGAGGGGGAATCGCCAAAATTGACAGCCGCCGACTGTAAAGTTGCTGCTATCTTCTAATCGCGGGTTTACTTAAATATTTGGCACGGGAATTGCAGATATCGGCGAACCCACCCTGAGAGCGATGATTGAGATTCGTACTCTGGGCGTGACTTTAACCTCCCGCCCCGAGCACCAATCTCATCACCTTGGTTTCTTGCCGCAGACTCGCGTAAAATCGTAGGTTTTTTGTCAAGAAACGCGGTTTCTCCGGTATTGTTGAGAATGGTGCACGCTCGCGTGAGTTTAACCAGACTCCATAAACTGTTATTTGTTAATCTATCGCAAGTTAGAAATCTCGATTGCAACAATTGTATATTAGGATACAAATTTTTGCAGCCAGCGATCGGATGAGTTTAAAAAAGGCGAGGTTTGTCAAATCAAAGGGCAACAAAAACCGCGCGAGGGAAGCTATCCCTTCGGGAATCGCAAATTTTCTGTACTCTACCAAATATTGAATGAAACTCGATCGCTTTTAACCCGTACCAGCCTGTTAAAAGTCATTTTACAAAGTCGATCGGCATTTTAACCGCTTTTGAACCAAGCGTGCAAACTAGGCGCGCCCTGAGATCGAAGTCATCCTTCAGATAGAAGTAATAGCAAAAAAATTGGGTTAGATTTAGCAACAATAGCAAGTTTAACAATATTAACTTATCTCCAAGTTTCACTACTGAAAAAAGCAGATAAGCGTGTTTTTCCGCAGCTAAGCAGTTGCTTTGTTTAGTCCAATGAATGCGGCGCTTGCTCGTCAATAAAAATTCTCAGATTGATGCTTGCAAATTTCAGTAAGACACTGCTGAGAAGGATATCTTATTGACAAATTTTCTTTTACCAATTTTCGCCTACAAATTTTCATTGACAAATTCCCGAGGCTAATTATGTCCCCGCCAGAAAACTCAGTAAACAATAATTATAGCAATAAAGGTCGAGCATGGGAGATCCGATTTACCTCGATAGATACAGCAAAATCGCCCTCTCAATTCGCTCCCTCGCCCGCATTGCGCGCCAACTTATCAAAAGCTGCTGCTTTAGATGCACCCGATTTAGTTTGCCTGTCTCATCTGCGGTGGAATTTCGTCTATCAGCGTCCGCAACATCTCTTAGGTCGCTGTGCCAAAAATCGCCGCGTATTCTTTGTAGAAGAACCTATTTTGAGCGCGACTACAGATTGGTGGCTTGATGTCAGCATCCACGAAACCGGAGTCTGGGTAATAGTACCGCACCTGAGCGAAGGAATCAGCGAAGCAACAGCACAAACTGCTCAGCAAGCCATGCTAGATGATTTGTTTCGAGCGGCAGACATTAGCCAGTACATCCTCTGGTATTACACACCAATGGCTATCAGTTTCACAAACCACTTAAAGCCGTTAGCTGTAGTCTACGACTGTATGGATGAACTGTCAGCATTCCAAGGCGCGCACCGGGATTTAAAAGCAAATGAAAACCAACTATTAAAGCGCGCCAGCGTAGTATTTACTGGCGGACACAGCCTTTACGAAGCCAAACAGCACCAGCACCCAAATATTCACGCCTTCCCCAGCAGCATCGAAAAAAAACACTTTGCCACAGCCAGGAATCTTTCACAAGAACCGGCGGATCAAAAAGACATTCCTCACCCGCGTTTGGGATTTTATGGCGTCATAGACGAACGCATGGATATCGAACTGCTGGGGGGCATTGCGGAAGCGAGGCCGGACTGGCATTTAGTCATCATTGGCCCCGTGGTGAAAATCGACCATGCCACTCTGCCAACTCACCCAAATATCCACTATCTCGGCGGCAAATCTTATCAAGAACTGCCCGCGTATCTTGCCGGATGGGATATAGCAATGCTGCCTTTTGCTATTAACGAATCGACTAAATTTATTAGTCCGACGAAAACTCCCGAATACCTCGCTGCCGGCAAGCCGGTTATTTCTACTCCCATCCGCGACGTGGTGCGACCCTACGGAGAAAACGGCTTGGTGCGGATTGCTAGCAATGTTTCAGAATTCGTTGCTTGTGCCCAAGAAATCATGAGCGAAAGTTCGGTCGATCGCACAAAGTGGCTGGGCGAAGTTGACGCCTTTTTAGCAGACAATTCTTGGGACAATACCTGGGGCGAAATGCTGGGGTTGATCGAAAGTGCGATCGAAAGTAAGAAGTCAGTAGTCAGTAGTCATTAGTCATTAGTCATTAGTTATTGGTGATTTACTACCAATGCCCCATGCCCAATGCCCCATGCCCCATGCCCAATGCCCAATGCCCAATTACCGATTACCAGAGGTGTTTTAATGTTTGACTATTTAATTGTCGGAGCCGGATTTGCAGGTAGCGTCATTGCCGAAAGACTAGCCAATGAGGCAGGAAAAACAGTCTTGATAATTGATACCCGCAACCACATCGGTGGCAACGCATACGACCATTACGACAACCACGGCATCCTCGTACACAAATACGGGCCCCACATTTTTCACACTAATTCGCGCCCAGTTTTCGAGTACCTTTCGCAGTTCACCGAGTGGCGGCCCTACGAACACCGCGTCCTCGCCAGCGTTGACGGTCAACTGCTGCCAATTCCCATCAATCTCAACACCGTAAACCAACTTTACGGACTGAATCTCACTTCATTTGAAGTAGAAGATTTCTTCGCAAAAGTAGCAGAACCAAAGGATTACATTCGCACTTCCGAAGATGTCGTTGTCAGCAAAGTCGGCCGCGAACTTTACGAGAAATTCTTCCGCAACTACACCCGGAAACAGTGGGGAATGGACCCGTCGGAACTCGACAAATCAGTGATTGCGCGCGTGCCCACCCGCACTAACCGGGACGATCGCTATTTCACCGATACCTATCAAGCAATGCCACTGCACGGCTACACTCGGATGTTTGAAAAAATGCTTTCTCATCCAAACATCAAGGTGATGCTGAATACCGACTACCGCGAGATTGAGAGTTTTATTCCTTATGGGGAAATGATTTACACCGGGCCTGTCGATTCCTATTTCAATTATTGCTACGGCAAACTCCCTTACCGTTCCCTGGAATTCAAGCACGAAACGCTGAACGTACCCGTACACCAAGTAGCACCAGTGGTAAATTACCCCAACGAGCACTTATATACTCGCTGCACGGAGTTTAAATACCTCACCGGACAAGAGCATCAAAAAACTAGCATTGTCTACGAATATCCGCAAGCTGAGGGAGACCCTTACTACCCGGTTCCGCGTCCTGAAAATGCCGAAATTTACAAAAAATATAAGGCTTTGGCTGATGCCACTCCGGGCGTTTCTTTTGTGGGAAGGCTGGCGACTTACAGGTATTACAACATGGATCAAGTTGTCGCTCAAGCTCTGACAACTTACACTCAAATTACTACCAAGCCTCGGATTGAATTGGCGGGAAATCTGAGCGGTTCTGCCTCGAATTTAAGCTCGTCGAATGTAGTTGCCGATCGTCCCGTATCCGCACCACCTCTAGAAGTCGCGGCCGGCAACGGCAATGGCAACGGCAAATCTGCTAGCAAGTAGGTGCAAGCTGCGAGTAACGGGTAAAAATGTAAGGTGCTGATGGCGCACCTTACTCGGTTTCGCTCAAAAGTTCTTTAACAATTCAAACAATCGTTGAGGTGAAAATGAACGTTCTCGTTAAAATTGTTTTGTCTCATGAGGTTTTGGAAAAGTCTCAATTGGCTCAGTTTCAGAAAGAAATAGAGCGCCTAATTGAAAGCGGTGGCAAAATTCTGATGCTCGATTTCTCAAATATCAATTTCCTTAAAAATTCGGAGTTAATGGCTGTAGTGGCGATCGTGAAATTAGTTAGAGACAGCGAATGTATACTTTTGATATCTGCCATGAGCGAAGAAGTTAGAATGCTATTTGAACTCACGGGACTAGAACAAATATTTCAGTGTTTGCCGCCTCCGGAAGAAGTAGCCTTCAAAAGTGACCTAACTGAACCGTTAGGAGGTTTGCAAAGTGTTGCCCGCTAAACTAGAGTTTTGAGTTGCCGAGAGTGAGAGAGTGAGAGAGGGGGAGAGGGGGAAAGTGGGAGAATTTTTGCTCTCCCTAATGACGTCGGACGTCGGACTAATGACTTCAGCATCAGAGAATCTTCAGATGAGGCTGTTTTAAGCAGCAGAACTTTTGCAAATTAACCAGCAAAAAAACTTGTCAAACTCGGGGCAATTGTCGCTAACCTATAAATATAACTTCGGGTAGATGTGCCGATGAGTTGGTTAGGTAGAGAACTAGAAAATTGCGATATTGAAGAGTCTTCCACTCTCGACAGTAAGGTGACTGTTCAAGGGCGGAAAACAGGTTATCCGCGCCCCCAATTGCGCCGCAGCAACTGGATTTGTCTCAACGGTCAGTGGAGGTTTGCTTACGACGACGCGGGACGCTGCGTGCAGCCGATCGATATTTCGGAGTGGACTCATACTATAGAAGTGCCGTTTGCTCCAGAATCGGTCAAAAGCGGGATCGGCGACACGAATTTTCACGCTAACTGCTGGTACGATCGCGAATTCGACCTGCCCCACACAGAAAGCAGAGTTCTCCTCCACTTCGGCGCCGTAGACTACCGCGCCCGCGTCTGGGTGAACGGTCAGTTTGTCATGGAACACGAAGGCGGGCACACTCCTTTCTACGCAGACATTACAGCACTTGTGAACCACAGCGGGCCTTCTCGGGTGACAGTCTGGGCCCACGACGACCCGCAAGATTTGGCAAAGCCCCGCGGCAAGCAAGACTGGCAAGTGGAACCCCACAGCATCTGGTATCCGCGCACGACGGGCATATGGCAGACGGTGTGGGTAGAATTGGTGCCTCACACTTATATCGATCGCATCCGGTGGACTCCCCAGTTTGAACGCTGGGAAATCGGTTTTGAAGCGTTTGTCGCCGGCGATCGCCAATCCGGGATTCAAATTAAAGTTAAACTGTCGATCGGCTGTATCCTGCTCGTCAACGATACCTACGAAGTCATCAACGGCGAAATCCACCGCCGCATCGCCCTCTCCGACCCCGGTATAGACGACTACCGCAACGAACTGCTGTGGAGTCCCGAAAAACCGACATTAATCAACGCTCAAGTGCAGTTGTGGGCGGACGGCAAATTGCTCGACGAAGTTAAATCTTATACCGCCATGCGGACGGTCAGCATTCAGCGCGATCGCTTCATGCTAAACGGCCGCCCCTACTACCTGAGACTGGTGCTCGACCAAGGTTACTGGCCCGACACCCTGATGAGTGCCCCCTCCGACGAAGCTTTGCGCCACGATGTCGAATTAGTCAAAGCAATGGGTTTCAACGGCGTCCGCAAGCACCAAAAAATCGAAGATCCGCGCTTTTTGTACTGGGCCGACGTGCTGGGGCTGCTTGTTTGGGAAGAAATGCCCAGCGCCTACCGCTTCACTCCCAAGGCCGTTGACAGGCTGACGCGAGAGTGGACGGAAGCGATCGATCGCGACTCCAGCCACCCCTGTATCGTAGTCTGGGTGCCGTTCAACGAATCCTGGGGAGTTCCCAATTTAGTCGAAGCCGCAGCCCACCGCCACTACGTGCAAGCCCTGTATTTTTTGACAAAAACCCTCGATCCGACTCGCCCCGTAATTAGCAACGACGGCTGGGAAAGCACAGATACCGACATCCTGGCGATTCACGACTACGACAACAACCCGCAAACTGTGGCAAAACGCTACGGGCCGGAAGTCCAGCTAGCCGATTTGTTCGATCGCGGGCGTCCCGGCGGGCGAGTCCTCACCCTCGACGGACACCCGCACCAAGGACAGCCGGTGATGCTGACCGAATTCGGCGGCATCGCCTGCGCAGGTCGCGAAAACCCCGATTATCTAAGGGTTTGGGGCTACGTGCGGGCGTCGGACACTTCTGAGTTGCAACACCGCTACAGCGCCCTGTTGAAAGTAGTAAATCGAGTGGAAATGTTCAGCGGATTTTGCTATACACAGTTGACCGATACTTTCCAAGAAGCTAACGGTTTGCTGTATGCCGATCGCACTCCCAAATTTCCCATAGAGGCGATCGCCGCGGCAACTCTCGGCTGGGATATTCCCGAAGAAAGTCCACAGCAAACTGCAACTCAGTGCTAAATAGGAATTTGAAAATCGATTTATCTAATTCGTAGGTTGGGTTAAGCGAAGCGAAACCCAACCCTCACGCCTGACCTGTTAGTTGGGTTTCGTTCCTCAACCCAACCTACAACTCTACTTATGGCAATCAGGTTTGTAGTAAGGACTTCAGTCCTTTCTTAAATTAAGGACTAAAGTCCTTACTACAAACCTTATAGACTGCTTACAAAAATTCCGTTTGTAGTAAGGACTTTAGTCCTTTCTTAGAGATATTTAAGGACTAAAGTCCTGACTACAAACCTTAATGCCCCATTACCCATTTTATTGATGTTTCAAAGTTTTTTCATGGGCGGATTTGAGTGCTCTACCCACAAATTGAAATCTGGAAAACGCCTCGATGTCACAGCCGCCACCGGCCACGATAAATTTGCAGCAGCCGACTACCAACGCTTGCAAAATCAGGGCATTTACACAGTCCGCGAAGGCCTCCGCTGGCACTTAATCGAACAGACTCCCGGAAAATACGATTTTTCCAGTTCTCTGCCAATTATCCGCGCCGCCCGCGACATGAAAATGCAGGTAATTTGGGATTTGTTTCACTACGGCTGGCCGGACGATATTGATATTTTCAGTCCCGAATTCGTGACCAGATTTGCAGATATGGTGCGCGCTTTTATGGAAGTGCTAACGGAGGAAACCGATCAAACACCTTTCGTGACACCTGTCAATGAAATTTCATTTATTGCTTGGGCGGGCGGCGAAGTTGCTTATATCAATCCGTTTGCTAAAGGAAGGGGAGACGATCTCAAAATTCAGTTAATCAAAGCGGCGATCGCAGGGATAGAATCAGTTTGGGAAGTCAATCCCCGCACCCGCATCGTGCAAATCGACCCGGTAATTAACATTATTGCCGACCCTGACAAACCGGAGGATAAAGACGCGGCAGAAGGTTATCGTTTATCTCAATATCAAGCTTGGGATATGTTGGCGGGACGTTTTCGCCCCGAACTCGGCGGCCAGGAAAAATATCTCGATATTATTGGGTTGAATTATTACGATCGCAATCAGTGGGTTCACAATGAAGACCCGATGAAATATACCGACAAGCTGTACCGCCCGTTTCGCGAAATGCTGCAAGAAGTTTTCGATCGCTACGGCCGCCCCTTGTTCATAGCAGAAACGGGTACTGAAGACGATTTTAGACCCGTCTGGTTCAATTATGTGTGCACTGAGGTAGCCGCGGCAATGAAAGCGGGCGTTCCGGTGGATGGAGTTTGTTTGTATCCGATTGTCAACCATCCGGGCTGGGATGACGATCGGCACTGTTACAATGGTTTGTGGGATTATTGCGATGAATTGGGCGATCGAGAAATTTATCAGCCTTTGGCGGATGAATTGCAGTTTCAAAGGCAGCAGATTGAACCGTTGCTGAAGTTGAACAAATAACAATCGGGGCGATCGGCGATTTAAAAATAGGCGATTTCAATCGGCGATTGAAATCGCTTCTATACAAACGAAGTCCGCCTTCGCGGACTAAGAGATTGAGGGGGGATTTAAGCAGGATTGGGTATTAGATATAAAAGTGCGATCGCTCTTCTATTTCCTGGTAGGAATTAGGGGCTATCGCTTCTGAGTGTTATGAACAACCTTCACCATCTCTAACAACCAATCTCAGTGTATTCTTCAAATCTTGCGAGACTGGTAAGTTGCCTATTTCATTCAAAAGAGCTTGGTGCGACTCATTTTGTCGTCGTTGGCAGTAAACACCCACCAGAAAATTATTAATCCCAACTTTAGCGACAGCATCAGCAACTAGCCCTCCAATTCCGAGAAGTGCAATACCGCCAAGCATACCAAAAGGGCCGCCAAGTGCTGCTAGTGCAGTTGTGAGCGCTGCACCACCGGCAAAACCCGAAGTAGCGATCGCAATTGCCAGCAAAACACCCGGCAATCCCAAAGCTGCAACTTTTCTAATTACTTCATCCATTTACTCATCACTCCTGAATTATAATCATGACGATCCTATTCGATTCTCGATAGGAGTAGGGTGCGATCGCTTACATTGATTGGCTTAAAACTCCCATTCATGATCTGGATCGTCAAGGGCTGTTCTGACAGATGTCAAATTAGCAAGGTCTTTGAACGGACTAGACTTAGCTATTTCGGTAATTGAAGTCATGGCTAAAGTTAACTGGTTGTTATCGCCGATTGCTATTGCCTCATCGACCTTTTCAAACAGAAATTTAAAGTTCTTAGCACGTTCATCAAACGAGCATTCAAGATACTCGATCAAAGCATCGCGTTTTGCTTGAATGTCGGCAATCGTTGCTTTTTCCCAAGCTTCTATACCACGCCGTTTAGTCCGCTCTTGCTCTGCAACTATTTTGTACTCGGTGTAAGCTTCAACAACATCGCGGCAGCACTCAGCAGCGGAGCCTGGATTAAAGATTTCTACAAAAATTTTTTTAGCTGCCATTTCTATTTCCCTGGTTAAGTAGTAAGGTGGGAAATGCCTACCCTACAAATAGATTTTCTGCGTAAGTCTTGAGACTACTTCGATCGTGATTTCTATTTCCCTGGTAAAATCCGATATTTCTCCAAAACCTTCACAGTACCGAGGTTAAGCTTACCGTCATTATTTAAGACAGGAGTTTTCAACATTTCTACAAGTCCCTTCATCAGAAGACCTACCTGTTGGAACTTCTCAGCATCCCTCTTAGCATCAAAAGGCTGAGATTCTAGTTGACTCAAACCTTCAACAGCACGAGTGTTCATGGATTCAAACACTTTTCTCAACTCAGTTATCCGCTGTCTTACCTGTTTGGCAAAGTCCTTAGCAAGTTTCATGTCTGCGATCGCCTTATTGACTTGAGCTTCATGCTCTCGCGCCTTTGTCATCGCTTTCTCGCCTTCACTAGCAGCAAAAAAGCCACCGATCGCCAAAGCTGGTAAAAGGGTGATACCGCCTAGCACAGCAGCACCCAGAGCCATACCGCCGCCACCAGCCGCGATCGCTCCACCGCCAAACCATGCTAAAGTTGCGTTCCAAGCAGCCGCTCCGCTGAGAGTTGAGATAGCTGTTCCCGTGCTTGCTGCTCCTAGTGAAGTAACAGCACCAATAGCACCGCCGTAACCTGCTGCGGCTGCTCCAGCAGATTTAACGCCAGCCATAAAATATTGTTCTGCTCCTACCGCCGCAGCTTTGTACTCCTTCATCTGCTGAACTGAAAAATCCATCCCTTCTAAAAGCCGCTTTTCACTTTCTGAAGCCTTCCGACCACTATTTTCAAGGAAGGTAACAAAGCGCTTAATTGTGCTTCTTATGACATTCAGTTGAAGTTGGCCATACTCTTCTGCCAATTTGTTTGTGGCTGCTTCTTCTCTTTTCAAATCTTCAACCGCACGCTCGAATCGCTCTTGAGCTTCCTTGGCAAGTTCATTAGCTTTGTGACCTGGATAGAATGAAGGCATAAAATACTCCTAAGTCTGATTTTTAAGTCGGATTTTTCGACATCTTAAAAACAGGCGATTTTTTAGATACTTTGGCTTGATAACTCTCTCCAGCACAAAACGACACTCCGCAAGAAGTGAGCCTTGCCAGAATTTCCTGTGTAAAATTAATCACGATCCTGCTTTCCCTGATACTAACCTAACTACCTTTAACAAAGAAACTAATAAGCATTAGGAATTGTGCTAGACTTTGATTATAAAAAATCCAGAAACCTATCCCCTGCAATGGCATCCTCTAACGATCGCTTCCCCGAAGCTGCCCGCGACTGGGACTTAGAAACCCTTTATACAGACCTAGCATCCGCCAAAGGCAAGCGTCTCACGCCCACAGAGAAACAACATCTACGCGGTCTACTCTGCGGTCACAGTCCCACCGAAATTGCCGAAACGCTCAGTAAAAACCCCAAGGGGATTGCCGTAGATTTCTGTAATACTTTATACCAATATGTCAAAAATCTTGTAGGCAAAGGTGATGAAAAGGTAGAAAACTGGAGGAAGATTTGTGAATGGCTGGAGGACGCAGGATATAAAACTCTGTCGTCTCCCGAACCTGAATCAGGCGATTGTTTATCAGCAAAAATTATAATAAAAAAAGCAAATGTAGTTCTTGATAAAAATCAAATCATAGTTGATATCAACCTGCGAATAGTAGCCTCCTCACCTTCAGAAATTCCCATTATAGAAAAGTTTGATATTAATGGCAATGGTGCAAAGTAACGAAAGTGCGATCGCACGCATCAGCTTAATGTTAAACCGACCGTCCCGCAGTCCGGCAGGGAATGAATTCCCTGCCTCAAAGCGAAAGTCCTCGCTATGAGGACTGAAGAACTCATTAGTCCTCATAGCGAGGACTTAAGCTATTAGCCAGGGGTTTCAACCCCTGGCGGACTGTCGGCTTACGTTGCTACTCCGAACTACACTTTTTCACATAATTTGCGACTTTAGGTAGGGGCGGATTCTCACAGCACGAAGTTATACTCCTAACATCTATTAAAAGCGATCGCCCGCCCGACAAAAATGCACTCCCAAATACTGCGAAAACCAGACGGCCGCCCCCTGACACTCTACAGCCGCTACCCAATCCCAGAAGGAATCGCGGCCGTAAGTCCCAGCAATGAACCCGTACAGGCGAACCCGCACTTTCGCTGGCATCCTTTGCGCGGGGAATGGGTAGCATACGCCAGCCACCGTCAGGGAAGAACTTTCATGCCGCCGCCGGAATACAACCCGCTGGCTGCGACAATTAATCCCAAGTTTCCGACAGAATTGCCGCCGGGAAATTACGATGTAGCAGTGTTTGATAACCGCTTTCCCTCGATGACTTTGCAGGCAAAAAACGCACCAGCAAATATTGTCGAAACTTTGCCAGCTAAGGGCATTTGCGAAGTCGTAGTTTTCACTCAAGATCCGCTGGCTTCTCTCGGTTCTTTAGAGTTATCTCACTTAGAATTGCTGTTAGAAGTGTGGGCCGATCGCACTTCAGTTATCGGCAGCAATCCCGAAATTCAATACGTCTTGCCTTTTGAAAATCGCGGCGTCGAAGTCGGAGTAACTTTGCACCATCCCCACGGTCAAATTTACGCTTATCCCTTCGTGCCTCCGGTGCCGGCGCGGATGTTAGAATGTCAGTCGGTTTACTATCAAAAAAACAGTTCCGGTTTGCTGCAAGATTTGATTCAAAAAGAGATTGCTGACAAACAGCGAATTCTTTATTTGGATGAAGAGGCGATCGCCTTTGTGCCCGCTTGCGCCCGCTACCCTTACGAAGTCTGGATTGCGCCTATCGCCCCCGCTGCTACATTTATCGATCTTACCGAAAAACAGCGTCAATCACTCGCTAAAGCCTTAAAAACAGTCGCCCTCAAATATGACGGTTTGTGGCACCGCCAATTCCCTTATTTGATGGCTTGGTTTCAAGGCCCCACAGACGGGAAACCGCACCCAGAGGCGCATTTGCACGCCGAATTTTATCCGCCCTATCGATCGAGCGATCGGCTAAAATATCTAGCAGGAACCGAACTGGCGGCGGGAATGTTTGCCAACGACGCATTACCCGAAGAAAAAGCTAAAGAATTGCAAGCAGTAGCCGTCAATCTATTTTAATAAAACTGGTTCGTAGTAAGGACTTTAGTCCTTTCTTCAGAGAGGACTGAAGTCCTCACTACGAACCTTTTAGAGAGGACTGAAGTCCTCACTACGAACCTTTGGAAGGACTGAAGTCCTCACTACGAACCTTTATGATAAACTCATTAAACCAAGAAGTCGATCGCAAACTTGAATTCATCCGCAAAACCTTAACAGAAACCGGATCGATCGCCCTGCGCTTGCGCGGTACAGATTGGTTTGCATGGGCCACAGCCGGCGGTTCCAATACAGTATTGCTAACTGCAGAAACCGGAGTTGCAGAAATATTAATTACCGCCGAAAACGCTTTTGTGCTGACAGATGAAATCGAAGCTCAACGCTTGCAAGATGAAGAATTGCCAGCCAACTTTCAAATGCACATCTATCCTTGGGCGGATGTTGCACAGCGAGAAGCTTTTGTCAACCAAATTACAGGTAGCGGTAAGGTTATGAGCGATCGACCCAATGCAGCAGAAAGGGCGATCGCCCCATCCTTAAAATCCTGCAAACAGACAATGATGTCAAGCGAATTAGAGCGCTACCGGCGAGTCGGAAGTTTAGCCAGCGAAGCGATGACAGAGGTACTTTCCGCAGCCAAACCGACATGGACAGAATATCAGTTAGCGGGAGCCGGTGCAGAAGCTTTGTGGGCGAGAGGTTTGCATCCAGCCCTGACATTAGTTGCTGGAGAAAGGCGTTTGCCGCTATACCGCCACGCCACCGCAACCGGCGAACAAATTGGGCGACAAGCAATGTTAGTATTTTGCGCGAGAGGATGGGGTTTGTATGCGAATTTAACCAGATTTGTCTGTTTCGGTTCCCTGGAACCAAAAGATGATGAATTGCACCAAGCAGTCAGAAAAATTGAAGCCGCAGCGCTGAATTTTTGCCAGCCCGGAGTATCGCTAAATGCTGTTTATGCTACGCTGAAAAATGCTTACGAACAGCACGGATATCCTCAAGCAATTCGGGAACACCATCAAGGCGGAACTACCGGATATTTGGCGCGGGAAATTGTGGCTAATCCGGGTACTTCAGATATTTTGGCAGAAAATACTGCTGTGGCTTGGAATCCGAGTTTGTCGGGAGCAAAAATTGAGGATACGTTTGTAGTTTCCAGCGGTGGAACGTTGGAAAATTTGACTTTCGATGCGAATTGGCCGAGTGTAGAAGTAGCGGGAAGGTTGCGGCCAGTGCCGCTGGAAATATAGGCGATCGATCGTTGTGAATTTAATGTTGTGCATTAAAACTCGTTTGTAGTAAGGACTTTAGTCCTTAGAAGCTCCAAACTGTAAGAAAGGACTGAAGTCCTTACTACAAACCGATTGTGGTTATACATCGGCATCTTGTTTTTTAAACTCTCAATACAGGTCTTTCGGGATTTTCAGGATTGGGAACTAGACGCTGATTTTTGCAATCTACTAGCAAATCTAATGTTTCTAAAACCGTTTGACCAATTAACACCATGTCCCCTAAAACCATTGCCGCCTCAATTGTCTCGCGCCCTTCCATTTCAATAATAATTGGTTCAGTTAATCCCACTGCTTCTTGTCGGCCATCAGCATATTTTGCTATTTCCTGACTCCGAATTCTTAAACCGAGGTGTTCGCAGACTTCTACAGGAATTGCTGTGCGTACTGCACCACTATCTATCAGCGCTTCTGCTTCATACACGCGCAACAGATTGGGATTGAGCAATCCTCGACTCACTAAGGCTTCATCAATGGCATTCGTTAGCTTGACTTTGACTCGTACTGCACCCATATTTTTGCTGACTTGATTTCGCTCGCAATTTATCATAAAAATCGCCTCTCTTTTCGTCTACAAAGTCTACCTTTAATTTTAGCTTGAAATTCGTGCAGCCACAGGTGTTAACCTGTAGGCTGCAACCGCACGCAAAATATCTCTAAAGACTACTCATCTTCAGCATAGATAAACCGATACAATTCGCTCGGATCGGGTTCGGCGCTTTTCTCAGCAAAATCCACCGCATCATCGATGACTGCTTCAATCTTTTTCTCGATCGCCTTTAATTCCTCAGCAGTTGCTAAAGTTCGATCGATCAAATCAGCAGCCAACTTCTTAATCGGATCGCGGGGGAACCAATATTCCTTCTCTTCCTTAGAACGCAATTCGTCAGGATCTGCCAAAGAATGCCCGCGAAAACGATAAGTCAAAGCCTCGATCAAAGTCGGCCCTTCGCCAGCGCGAGCGCGAGCAACAGCTTCTTTTGCTACTTCCCGCACCGCCAAAACATCCATCCCGTCAACCTCAACACCAGCCATACCAAAAGCATGAGCTTTCTTGTAAATTAGCGGGTCAGAAGTAGCGCGCTCGTGGGCCATGCCGATCGCCCATTTGTTGTTTTCCACAACATAAAGAATCGGCAACTTCCACAAAGCCGCCATATTCAAACACTCAAAAAACTGACCGTTATTCGCAGCACCGTCGCCAAAAAAACAAGCAGTCACGCCATCGGAACTTTCATCTCCCAAAGCTTCGCGCCGGTACTTCGATTGAAAAGCCGCGCCAGTAGCTACAGGAATCCCCTCAGCCACAAAAGCATAGCCGCCCAACAGCCGGTGTTCCGCCGAAAACATATGCATCGAACCGCCGCGGCCTTTCGAGCAACCAGTTTCCTTTCCGAACAACTCCGCCATTACCTCCCGCGCCGGTACGCCCGCGCTCAAAGCGTGTACGTGATCGCGGTAGGTGCTGCTGACGTAATCGGTGTCATCCCGCCGCATCGATCGAATTATTCCAGTAGACACCGCCTCTTGACCGTTGTACAAGTGGACAAAACCAAACATTTTGCCCCGGTAGTACATCTCAGCGCACTTGTCTTCAAAGAAGCGCCCCAAAACCATATCCTCGTAGAGCATCAAGCCCTCATCCCGAGAAATGTTTGCGCTTTGCGCGTCAAAAACTGGTAAAGTCCGTTCCTGAACCATAAATAATTAATACCCGATCGG
The DNA here is from genome assembly GCA_036700145.1 of Microcoleus occultus BM001215366. Taxonomy (GTDB): domain Bacteria; phylum Cyanobacteriota; class Cyanobacteriia; order Cyanobacteriales; family Microcoleaceae; genus Microcoleus. The sequence continues at coordinate 2,717 of JAUBOH010000038.1, read as the reverse complement.
CTTCCTAGACTTCTAAATTTAAACGCAGATGGGACACAACCGCAGCAGAAAATGGTCGAAAATTTTCCCAGCAGCAGTTCACAAGTTGTTAAAATCAGGGAAGCTGGGGGCAAAATGCCAGAACAGGCAGAACCGACTCCAGCAGAAACCCGATTAAGTTTTCACGCGATGCTTTTGTTACAAACCAACCTTAGCTAAGATAGGCTAATTCAGTTGCTAGCGCTTTGGGGAAGTGGACAGTGTTAATTCCACTAGATTACTACCGGATTTTGGGTCTACCGATTCAAGCTACTGCCGAACAGTTGCAGCAGGCTCACCGCGATCGAACTTTACAGCTTCCGCGCCGGGAGTATTCCGAAGTTGCGATCGTCGCCCGCAAACAACTGCTCGATGAAGCCTGCGCCGTTCTGTCAGACCCAGACGGGCGCAAAGCTTATGATGCCAGTTTTTTAGCCAAAACTTACGATCGAGAGTCGGAAGCAGCAATTTGGGCCAAGCAGAAGCCGAAAATCTCAGCAGGCGCAGCTACAGTTTTGCAAGACGACGCAGGAGAAACCGCTCCGGCAGAGTCCAAGGCTTTAGACGCAGCTCCCGACCCCCACACTCCAAGTATTGAAATCGATGACAACCAATTCGTAGGAGCCCTGCTCGTACTGCAAGAACTGGGGGAATACGAACTCGTACAGAAGCTGGGTCGCCCGTATCTCAACAATGGCAGCATCGCGATCGCCGAAGGTCGTTTCGGCGATCCCCAGCTCGTGCGGCCAGATCTAGTTTTGACAGTAAGCCTTGCCTGTCTAGAACTCGGCCGCGAACAGTGGCAGCAAGGTCAGTACGAAAATGCCGCCAAATCATTAGAAGCAGGTCAAGAACTGCTGCTGCGCGAAAGCCTATTTTCCAGCGTGAGGGGTGAAATGCAAGCCGACATATACAAACTCCGTCCGTACAACATTTTAGAGTTACTATCCCTCCCCGAAGAAAAAGTAGCCGAGCGCCGCCAGGGACTGCAAATCCTGCGAGAAATGCTCGAAGAACGGGGAGGCATCGACGGCGCGGGAGACGATCGATCGGGTTTGGGAATAGAAGACTTCCTCCGCTTCGTCCAGCAACTCCGCAAACACCTAACCAGCAGCGAGCAGCAGACGCTATTTGAAGCCGAAGCCGGCCGCCCCTCCCCAGTCGCCACTTACCTCTCGGTCTACACCCTGTTAGCCCAAGGATTTGCCGCCAGAGGGCCCTCGATGATCCGCCGCGCCAAGCTAATGCTGATGCAGCTCGGCCGCCGCCAAGACGTTCACCTCGAAAAAGCCGTGTGTTCCCTGCTGCTGGGCCAAACAGAAGAAGCCAGCAGAGCTCTCGAACTCAGTTCGGAAAAAGAACCCCTCGCCTTCATTCGCGAACATTCCCAAGATTCTCCCGATTTGTTGCCCGGACTGTGCTTGTACGCCGAACACTGGTTGCAAGAAGAAGTGTTTCCCCACTTCCGCGACTTGGCTTCCCAGTCAGTCTCCTTGAAAGATTACTTTGCCGACCCGAAAGTGCAAGCTTATTTAGAAGCTTTGCCGCTTGATGCAGAAACCGCCAACGAATGGGTCGTCGTGCAGCCCCGCTCCGGCAAGCCCCAAGGACGACTGCAACCAGCGGGCGATCGCCCGCCGACTCCCCCACAGCCGCCCGGAGCAGCCAAGCAGGGAGCCAGTACCGTCACCTTGACCCCCGTACCGGCCGACAGATTCACCGCAGCTTCAGGCCCTCCATACCAGGCAACGGTGGCTGCTCCGAACCCTGCGGAGGCAGTTTCTAAACCGACAGCTACGGCGGGACGCGCACCCTCGACCTCCAAACAGCGGAGGAACCCAAGTTCAAGCCGGCGCAGCACAGGAACAGGCGATTTGCTCGATCGGGCGCGCACCGTGACAGCCCAAATTTCTGCCCAAGTCAAGTCCATGCCTCGAAACAGGCTGGCATTGTTTATCGTCGCAGGTGTCTTGAGCCTCTTAATCCTGTGGTGGATATTCAGTCTGTTTGCAAGCGCTCTACAAGGCCTCTCGGGCCCGTCTCTCGAAGGAGAGCAAGCCTCCGTCAGCCTGGAAAAACCACCCGTAGAAATCCCCGCCGCTTCTGCCTCCGCCCCAGAGCCTAGCGCCCCCGCCCCAGTGTCCGGAGCAATCACTGAGGAAGCAGCGGGACAAATAGTTCAAAGCTGGCTGTCGGCAAAAGCAGCGGCTTTGGGCCCCAACCACGCCGTCGAAGAATTAAAGCAAGTTCTGACAGAACCGGCTTTGTCTCGCTGGCAATTGATGGCAGATGCTCAGCAGCGAAACAACGCCCACCAGCGTTACGTTCACAAGCTGCAAGTGAAAGGAGTGACGGCAAATCCGAGTAATCCCGATCGCGCCGAAGTAGAAGCCCAAGTAACCGAAAAAGCCGAAGTGTTCGATGCCGATCGGCTAGTTACTTCCCGCAACGAAAACCTCCGCATTCGCTACGACTTGATCCGCCAAGAAGGACAGTGGCGGATTATGGATTGGCAAGTGATGAAGTAGGAAATTGGGCATTGGGCATTGGGCATTGGGCATTGGGGAATTGGCAGCAACGGAGGAGACCGCACCGTGCCCTTGGACTACCTCAAAACGATCGATTATGCTCGCGAGGAGGAGACGGCTTTTGGAGTGTCCCTACCGCCCGATTAATTGTAGGGACACTCCAAAAGCCGT
>JAUBOH010000037.1:0-28246 GCA_036700145.1 Microcoleus occultus BM001215366 | reverse complement strand
TTAAATCTAGATCGAACTGAGCCCCCCTTAAGAAGGGGGGGACAAGAGTCCGATCGAAGTCCCCCTTCCCCCCTTGGGGGGGCTAGGGGGGGGTGGGGATTTAGGGGGATCTAGGCTCGGCTAGAAACGAGAGATACAAGGGTTTCAGTCTTAAGTTTACACCAATGGACACGGTGCCCTGTCCCTACTCACAAAAAAAAAACCAGGTTTCTCGTTCTCATCCTCAATCTAAAATGACGCAATTACCTTAAAAAACCGGAGTTTTGCGTCCATGACTATCAGTAATTCCAAGGAATTTCCAGATCGTGAGTGCCAATTTCGCGGACATGAATATGGTTATTTTGCTTGCTCATATCGATTCTAACGCTGAGATAAGTCGTGAGATTGCTGGTTTTCGGAATCATATTTGCGGGGATGCGAGCGGCAATATATCGCTCATAAAATTTGCTATTCCAATGGCGGGCGAAGGGGTTATCGTAAGTTGCCCGGAACCTTTGAATGGGATTTCCATTGACGGTAATGCCGGAGTGCATACAACCATTCCACTGATTGTTATGCTCGACAATATAGAGCAGTTTGTCGCGGCCAGATGGTACGACTGGAACTTTCAATTCCAAATTTGTCTTTTGCGGAATGACGCCCAGCACGTCATTATTCCAATTGTTCGAGTTCCACGTTATTTGATTACCGCCATTAAGTGCCCAGTGGTATCCGACTGCTGATTGAGCAGCATGATTCCAAGGGTTTTTGCTGAATGCCAACCCAGAAAACCAAAGATCTTTGTCAGTATGAAGCTTAGAAATCAGCGCGACTTTTCGAGTTTCTCCAGCGGGCAGTGAAGCTAGATTTGTCCCGATCGCGATCGGCAGCCATTGATGAAAATTGAAGTAACTATCACTTAGGGAGCCGTCGGGACAGTAGCAATTTGTGGATCTGTATCCACCAGTCCACACTCCGAGTTCTTCGGTTTTTTTGTTGTCTTTATCTAGCAAATATGCCTTGATCGCGTTCCAGCGATCGCCCAGCACTCTTACCCAGACGGTATTGTATCCCTCTGGAATGGTGACAACAGCACCGTTTCCGTCGGTTTCATTGTTACCTCCGTACATGATAATCGGGCGATCGTTCCATAAGTTAGTTATGGGATAGCTTGCCTCGTTATAGGTTGGATTTCCGAGTTTCGCGATCGCCCCGGCATCTCTGGCAGCAAAAATATCTTGATAAACAATTGGTTCGCTCGGATACATCTCATGTATGAGCGGGTTACTAGACTCAATGTTTTTGGCTCGAATGCTGCCGTTAACTTCTAATGTCGCCCCTGGATTTGTTGTGCCAATGCCAACATTACCGTCATGATTGATACAGAGAACATTCCGACTGTCTTTATCGATAAAATTAACTAAAGTAGCATCACCACTTTTATCGATATCCGAGCGGAAAGTTAGCGTTCCCAAACTTTTAATTTGCCCATTATCAATGCGGAAATCTCCATTTTGAATGTGCAGCTTGTCAGTGGGAGATGGCGTACCAAGGCCGATCCTACCATCCACAATCAAATTTTCGGTAACTTGCAAAGCAGTTTGCACCTGAAGAGAACCGGAGGAATGTCCAGTTTTCAGTCTACCAAAAACGGTGATCTGATCTCCATCATCATTGCCGAGTTCGACATTTCCCTCCATTTTGTCTGTGCTTTTGGAAGTTACCGAGCCAACTACGGTGAGATTGCCAAAAATCCTCAAATCTTTAGCTTTAAAATCTTGTGTTTCACTGCCTTGTACTGCACTATTGACATAGTTTTTTGTAGCTGTGTCTAAGGTAGTTACAGTTGTTTGCACATGGGTTTTGATAGTTGTATCTAATTTTGTGACAGCCGTATCTACATAACTTTTGATCGCTTTTTGGGTAGAAACAATACTATCGCTATTGTTGCTGAGACTATCATCAGCAGAAAACTGATTGACGGCTACTCCTTCTGTTAGTTTGAGAGCGCCTTTGATTTCTAAGGGAGTGCTGGTGAGAGGCAAAATCGCGCTCACAGTCAAAGCTTCGGCTATGGTGAGGGAACCTTGTAAAGATTCTGCTCCTTCTCGGTTGATTTTGGAGGTTTCTAGGCGGGCGATTTCCTGCATGGCTGCATTCCAGTCTGCCGATTGAATGCGATCGCCTGTTTTTTTTGGTTCTGGTGTGAATTTACCGTTGTTGGTGGTCATTGCTTGATTACCCCAAGATTGTTAATTATTTAAGTTATTTTTAGACATTATTTATAGCTTCATAATGAAAGCAAGGGCAAAAAATGGAGGTCTGTTTTCGTGTGGTTGACCCGATCCAGTGTTTTGAATTGAGATGCCAGTGCGAGAAATACCTGTGTTTATATTAAAATCTGTGCGATTTTCCGCCTTACCACTTTGATCTTGTTCTGGCCCCGATCCTGGCCAACTAGCACCTTTTGAGTGACTGTGACCAGGATCAGATACTCCATGACTGTGTGCTGGCATTTGGTCTATGATAAGATTTACAGTAGCAGCACCACCAGTTTGCCTTACTGCATAACTATTGCCAGCACCGACAATAAATTGATCGCGTAAATCTGGAGTACCCTTTTGCCCATTGCACAAAGCCCATCCTGTAGGAATTCGATCGACTTGCCCCGACCACATGAGAATCATGCCTTGGACAACAGCACTCTCAACCGCAGTTGTTAAGGTTGTTGCAACTCTATCTACATAAGCCTTGACCGCTTTTTGAGTCGGAACAATAGTATCTGTATTGGCGTTGAGACCCCCATCATTAGAAAACTGATTCACAGCTACTCCATCAGCCAACTTCAACGCGCCTTTAACTTCTAATTGCACGCTGGTAGTCGTTGTCGCATTAACTGCTAATGCCGCTGTAATTGTCAGAGGGCCCTGCAAAGAATCCCCGCCCTGGCGGTTAACTTTCGCACTCTCTAAGCGGACTGATTCCTGCATTCCCGCATTCCATTCATCAGACAAAATTAAATCGCCTGGTTTTTTTTGTTCGGGAGCAAATTGACCGTTATTGGTAGTCATTATTTTTACCTATGCTTAATTGTTGAATCGCCAATTTAAAAAATGATTTCCCAAACTAAAGTCAGCTTGAAATCAGCCGTCTTAGTAATGTTGGGAAATACGACTCGATTGTACATAATTCCCCCTTCGGCGCTATTAAACAGTCCGGCTTCAGTCAAAGCTACAGGTTGATTGGGCGGTTCTACAAAGTCTAAGTCAACACACAATCTCACCTTACGATTTTTTTGGATGAGCGTGCCGCCGCTTTCAACTTTAACCGCGATTTCATCTGTATCGCTTAAGTCTCTCGAAAGATCCAGAGCTTTGACTTCCTTGCGGAATATTTCTTGTTGCAAGGCGGTATCGGTAATTGGATTAACAGGACTATTCCCACTACCAACCGCGAGATAACGAATGGGCGCTATCTGTTGATTTAAAAACATTTTAGCCACTAAATCTCGCCCGCTGTAAACAATGAAGTTATTTGCTTTTACTTCATCTACTTTCTCCCCATCGGGATTAAACCGTTGGATTATTAATCTTCCTTTCATGTCCATTGCATCGGCTATTTTCATCTTTTTGTCATCCTTAATTTGGTGAATTATGCAAAACCATTACCAGAGTCAAACTCTGTGTAATCGAAGATACCAGATATTATGAAATTATCGCTCATATCATGGTAATTTTCGCTAACAGGGGGAGGTGGGATAGATTGAAAGCGATCGCCCCAGTCAAATATAGCATAGTCGAAAACGCCAGAAGTTAAAAACTTACGATCGCTCAGTTCATGCTTAATACCTTTAGGATAGGGAACTTTTAAGCCGATGAGATTAAATTTTTCTTCGGCAATGTGAGTGTCCAGAAAAGGCGATCGCACGAGAGTTAACTGAACTTGTATATCGTGCTTCTCTTGGAAAACTTTCTCATAGTTAACTCTCGCCAAAACGCCGGCAGCTTTCACGCGATCGATAATATTATCAATTTGGTGCCGCGGATGCTCCGCCCCTTCATCAAACTTATCGCTATATCCGGGAATATCCCAAGGAATTGTCACCTCAAAAGTTGCCGGATTAACTTTGTAAGTTCGCATCTCTAAATGAACGGCAACTTCGCCAAAACCCAGGGTACTAGCATTGAATTTGTGCCGATCGAATAAACCAACGGTTACATCGGGAGTAATTTCCGCTTCAAAACGCCATCGAGAGTTATCGATCGGCAATAAAGGCGTGCTACCTTTCACCGCAGCAGTTTCTCCGTTAAGCAAGATGGTATCGCGTCGAAAATATAGGCGATCGCCCGATTTCGCCCTTCCCTGGTAGCAAATCGCCTCTTTGGTATCGACGTGTATTACTTGGAGATTATACAACCATTCCACAGGTAAGTTTTGAGGAATTTCCAAAATAATTTCTACTTCCGATGGTTCGGGGTTGGGACTGGCTACGATAAACTCTTGAAATAATCTTAAAGGATAGCGATAAGTGAGTCTACCAAAGGAAGTATTAGGAGGACGTAAGCACGTTAGTTCTGGGGTGAATTCTTCGATGCGAATTTGCTTTTTGGCGGCTAAAGCAGCATCAGAATCACCTAAAATCCCCAAGTTAGCTGCGACTAAATCAATAATACTTTGGCGATTGGCAGCACCTTGCCGCAAAATGGCGATTATCCCTTTGAGTCTTTCCCGATAAGGAACATAATTTTTTTCCAGTTCGTCAGGATAAGTCGCTTCTAACAGCAGGCGATTTTGGTTAATCGAATTGGTAGAATCTGCGATCGCACTTTCACTGTTGTAGACTTCTAAAAAGCGATTCAATTCTTGAATTAAGGCTCGTTCAACTTCACCTTTTGAAGGAATATTGCTGGACTCAATATATTCGGGATAGGCTGCTTCTAATAGTAGTCGGTGCAGTCGGCGACGATTGTCGTGAGTGGTGGGTGTAGCGATGAGTTGCTTAATGCTTTCTAGCAAGGGCAAACTTTGAAAATAAGTCTTATTTTTTCTATAAAAATCAGGACTTGTAAGTTGTTTGTTGAGAACTTCTAATATTATTTCTTGCAGGGTTTGGGGTACTATTTCGCTACCGTCGTATAGTGTTAAGAATTCATAGTCTTCAGGCTTAATTTTTGTTTTAAGATAGTTGCCTATCTGGTCTTTAGCTACTAATATAGCAATTGTTAACTGAGGCAAGTTTTTAAATGAATTAGCGTGAAAGTTGGCTGTATCTACTTGATAATATTTGAGCAACTCTTGAGTTTCGGAAGTAAATTGTTGGCGTAAATACTGAGATATCTTATCGGTATTTGTTGCCAGTTGGCTGACGAAATTATCAACATTTTTGATAGAACCGGCGCTAAAGCGATCGCTAATCTGAATCAGTAGAGACGTACCGCCCAAGGCTTCTAAATAAAGTGTTAAAATTTTATCTAAATCGCCTTTGCGCCTACCAATAAAACCTTGAGAATCGTAATTAGTGGCAGTGTCTATGTGATGCGATCGCATCACTGCCATTAAGTCGGCTTCTGCTTCTTCGATGATGTAGCCAAAAACATCAATGAATTGATACAACAAACTCTCGACATTTTTGGTGTCATAAAAGTGAGGTAGGCGACTAGCAATGTTGAGTGTTTTAGCGAGTTTTTCCATGACTATTAAGCTCCTGTAATTTCTACAATAATTTGTAGGTTTTCCCCGCTAATGTTGAGGGGTTGCAGTTGGGCGCGTTCAACCATCCGAATCGGGAAATCCTGGGTCAAAATGCTTTCGGGCGCCGTAAGTTCAAAAATATCTAAGTTATATTCTGCTCCTCGCATAAAAATCCGAGTAACATCAATTAGTTGTGTATTGTTGTCGCCGGAAGTAATCAACGTTTGCAGGGTAGCTAGGGAAAGATTGTTAGCGCGATCGCGAATTAAGGATTGGAAGTTAGTTCGCAATTGCTCGTAGTTGATATCTTCCCCTACATCTAAACTTGGTAATTGTTGAGTTAACGTGGGAGTAAACAGACTGGTTAAGGTTGCAGTCATGGCCGCTTTTAAGTCGTTAGATTGGATATTTCCCGGTAGCAATCCGGTGGCATTCAGTCTCAGGTGTAACTTAGTAATCGATATCTCCACTAGCTTAACATCGTTATCGATCGCAAAATCGGGAGCTAATTGAACTTTCTCAAACGGTTCTACCCGAATTTCACCTTTTTCAACATCAAGGCGATCGCGGGCATTCTCTAAGTTTAAGACCTCAAAATCTGATGCCTTCCAATTAACATCAAGAACAGAGTCAATTTTTCGTACCCGATCGATCATTCCTTCAATTTTGATATTTTCTTCCGGTTCAAGCTCTTCGAGATAATCGATCGCTTGCTGTTTAGCTCGTATTAATACTTTGTCTTTTTCCTCGCGAGTAATGGTTGCTGGTAATGTCAGTTGAATAGCACCTGTAATTGTCAAAAACCTAGAGTATATAAAGGCTTTTCCTAGTTGTCCTTTTTCGACAAAACTAACCGTTACATTTTGCCGATCCAAACTGATTCCTGAATTCCACAAATGGGCATTCAGCAGCACTTGTACTTCTGCGTTAAGTTGAGTTTTAATCGCATTTGCGGTAATACTTTGCCCAACCTGAAGACGTTGGAAATATTCTTTTAGTGCAAGGGACAGATTTCTGTAGGTGTCTTGAGTTAAATTTGTCGCTTGCACTTCCACATCTACAATTAAAGGTTTAGTTTCCGAAACAACGCGGATCGAGTGAGAAGCAAACTTTTCCAGGATATCTGCCTCCAATCTTTTAACAGTGGATGGATAGGAGTCAATTTCGGGTTTATCTCCTATTTGGCGCGTCGTTGTCAGGGTAAAGTCTAATAAATCGCTGACATTTTCGCACTCCAAAATTTGGCGAGTGAGTTGGGAAATTAACAGAGGCTTTCCCATCTGCTGAGTTTTTAGATAGCTGGCGATCGCCTTTTCTACCTGTGCCTCGATTTCCATCCTCTCCGGTGAAGAGAAACGCAAATCAGCATTTAATTCAATGCGAAAAATACCATCTATTTCAATCCTATTTGCAGCTTTCAAAATCGCATAAATTCCCGCCGCTCTTACCCGTTCAATCTCCTTTTTGATTTGGTTAACTTTATTAGTATCAGTAAAATCGATCCCATCCACAAACACTTCAATAATACCAAACTCCCCTAACTCAATCGGTTCGCTATTACTGACATTAAAACTACTATCATTAATTCGTAATAGTCCCCACTCACCAGTATAGCCTTGGTTTAATTCTCCTGCTTTTCCCGCTGTTAATGCTTCGACATTCACTTCCACCATCTTACCTGTAAAAATGATAGTTTCTGCTGTGGCAAATTTTTTAGTGGTAGTGCCCAGAACAATTGTTAACTCTGTTTTTCTCGGAATCTTAATCTCTGAAACTTCATTGTTAACTGACAGTGTTATTTTTCCTTGGGCAAAGTGGAAATTTTCTCTAACCTTAACTTCCCTCACTCCCGGCAAGCTAAACAGAGCATTTTCTATCGATGTCGTATTAGCATTGCTAGCAGCAATCAAAGTTTTTTTCGCTCGTTCCCGCAGTTGTTCATCGGTCTCCCGCAATTTACCAGTAAATACAATTGCTTCGGGATTATTAACTGCTTTTACCCCTGGTATCGGTTGGGGCATAATCGTTATAGTTTCGGCTTGGGTAACTTCTATTTCTCCAGCTTGTATTGCTTGTACCCTAACCATAATAAAGGTTTCAGTGGGGGGAATAACTTGGATTTCGATAGTTTTATAAGCTTTCTTCGGCGCATCTTCTGTATCTTCTGTAGTCACTAAAGTCCCTAAAGGAATAGTGATATTTTCATCCAATCCCAAATCTCGCTCGAAACTAACTCTCCCCGTAGCATAATCTGGTTCGCCGCGCTTAATCCCCAAAACTGCTACTACTTTATCTAAATCAAATTCTTCGGCGGTATCCACATAAGCAGATAGGTAAACCCGCTGCATTTGTTCGTACAAAATTGCCATTTCATAAGCGAAGGATTCGTACAGAGTGCGAACCACGCTTCCGGTTTGAAAATCGCTGACAGTGGAGGCGGTGCGATCGCGCATCGCCTCAAATATTTGGGTAAAATTCTTCTGTTCAAAAACCATAATAATTATTTAATTGGCAACTATCGATAAATTCACTGTTACTGGCGTATCTAAACCTAGCACTTTCACCATGATTCGACCTTTTAAAGTGTTAGTGTTTATCAATCTGGATGGCGGTTCAAAGGCAATATCAATCACCTCTTCAATTCTAGGTTCTTGATTCAAACATTCGCGGATGTAAAGATTGGCTAAACCTTGCGTTTTTATGTTGTTTAGTTCACCTACTACCAGATATAAGCGCGAACCATAATCGGGATGTCCTAAATCAGCTAGTTCTCCCTGGCGGGTATAAAGTCGATTTAAAATCGCTTGAACCAGATTATCTATTTCTGTAACTGTAGTTAAGTCGCGGTTTTTGTCTTGTAAATCTACGATTTGCCAATCTGCGATCGCTTCCCCAGAGTAGCGGCGAGTTAGCTTTAAATCGAATTGTTGTAAATCCTCAGCCATAATTTATCACGATTTTTTGATTTGTTCGATCGTTGCTTTAGAAAACGTTACATCTGCTTGACTCAGATCGACTTTTCCGGTAATTTTTACATCTCCACTAATCGCTAAATTACCAGAAATTTGAATGGGTTTATTGTTTTGACTCGATAACTGAATTTCACCATCGGCAATCCTGATAATAGTACCACCAAAGCTAACTGCGATCGCTTTATCTGTGACCTCAATTATTTTCTTACCGTCACATTCAACTATAAAATTACCTTTGGCAATAATCTGATTTTGTGTCACCAATGAAATCCCATCTTTCTCATCCAAACAAATCATCGCATGGCCGGATTTTTTACTCGGCTTATCGTCAGGACAAGTTCCATCCGTCCCCTCGCACCAGCCGTTAGCATGAGGTTTTTCGATCCGACTCGGCATATCGTTGGGACAGATAAAAATCTTTAGATATAAAGGATCTGCATCTTTTTTTTCCTCAATTGGTTGTTCGGGATTTCCGGTATAAACATAATCGCTATTTGCACCTTTGATTCTAACCATAATGAATTTGCAAATGAATATTTTTACTACAAGATTTAATCATTATCCTACCTTAGTATTTCGAGCTTTGGCTTGAATAGAATTAATTTTTTCTGTGGGCACCATGATCGGACAAGGCGCACCTAAGTTGCCAACGTGAGTGTGCATACTGAGGATAATATCATCATTATCGCCTACAGCATTTGCTACTACTCTACCACCAACTTGAATCGAACCCGTCGCAGCATCACCAATTTTAATGCTACCCATACTTTTGACAGTGACATTGCTACTAGCAGCGTCAATAGTAATCCCTCCCGCCTCGATTTTAATTTTGCAAGTACCATTATCAATGGTAATGTTGCCACCACTCAAAAATACTTTACATTTCTCATTTTTGAGCGTAGCATCTCCCCCCTCTAAAGTTAAATGACATTTTTCATTCGTAATATCAATTTTATCATCATTAACGCTAATTACGTGCTTTTCATCTTTGCTGGTGACGGTAATTGCTCCCTCGCTATCAATTTTTAAACTACCACCTTTTTCGCGATCGTGTTGCAGCAAAAATTCCTTTTCCTTATTAACTGGAGGTTGGTCTTCATCATTATACAACCGCCCAATAATTATCGGAGCATTAATGTCACCCCCAATAAAAGTGACTAGCACTAAATCCCCCACGTTGGGAATATTAGCAAGCCCAATATGCGGCGTAATTACTGGTACTTTCCGCAGTTCAAAATCTTTACCATCTGTCTGCTTTTTATTCTTTAACTTTACGGAACATTGGTAATTATCTTTATCGCTATCGGCGGCATGGGGAAATATTGCCGTAACGATCCCAAGTTCGGTAGTGTAAATTTTTTGTGCTTCTTGCTGGGCAACTTTTTGCATTACCCCAATAATTGAATCCATTATGTTTTCTCCCAATATATTGTAGTTAAAAAACCATTATGGCGGTTGATAGTATGCTTAACTCCCGTCACTTTAAAAGTGCCATTTTGCTGAGGAACTGGCATTTTTGCGATTTGAATGGCATCGCCTAATTTTACATTGGCATCTCCGATCGCTACAATTTGTCCGTGTTGCTTTTGTTTGAGATGAGTTAATATTCCCCGTGCAATGTTTTGAGCAACAGCTTGGCTGCGTGCGGTGGGATCTGCCAGTCGCAAAACGTTTTTGCCCGAACCTGCGGTAGCTTTGACTTCGTTTTTTGTCAACCAAGAATAAGCTTGTTCTCCTTGTCCTTGACTGGCGGGACTTTCTCCATAAATCTCTACTTTTTCGATGCCTGTTTGGGGTTGTTCCAATTGGTATTTTAGGATATTTTGACCGTAGGTAAAAGTATGAGTAATTGCTGGACTATAGGGAGCAAAAATAGCCCGATCGCGATCGTTAGCATAAACATCAAAACCGCACTGTCTAGCTAAGTTATACAAGCAATCGGCAGCATTTTGGCGATCGCCCACTGTATAAACCGAAAATTTGATCCCATTCTCAACTTTGCCAACAGTCAACTTAGCTTGTTTGAGAATATCTTTAACAATATCCCCCCCATGAGATTTTTCGTAAACTCGATTCACTCGCAGCAACGTTAAATCAGTAAAAGCACTAGCCACCTCAATCTGGACGCGATCGATTTCCCAATCCACCCGGGTCACTCGCCCTGTAAATACTAAGGTACTTTGTTTTTCGTAGCCGATTTCTACAGATACCGGATCTTTGGGAGAAACCTGCACATTTTTCGGGATACCTAACACAATCCGACAAGTGTTGACGGGAATATGCAAAGAAGCTTGCGATCGCAAATCCACTAACAGCGTTTTATCGTTCGCCGTATAAGTGGTACTGCCGATTTTAATTTTGTAATTAATCTTCAACATCGAACTCACCCCTATACAGGTATAGCATTTAACAAGCGATCGAACGCTTCCGCCACATCTTCTAAACCGATATCTACTTCGCTTTCTAATTGTTCCAGTTGCGCCCTCATGCCTTTAAACAAATTGTTGACGGCCTCCCGAATTGCTTCAGTTTTCTCGACAACTTTCTTTTGATACTGACCATCAAGAGAACTGGCAACTGCGGCTAGGAGATCGTAAACTACTTGTATAATTCTAGCGTGTAACTTATCCAATTTATCTACAATTGTTTGCGGATAAATCTCTGCTAATTGTTTCTTGAGATAAGGGAAAATTGACTCAACATTCATTACAAATTCGCCGCTATAAGTCGATTCAATCAATACGCGGTTGAAGTGGACAATATTATTCCGATATTCACCTTGAGATAACTTTTGTGCTTCTGCTGACAGTGGTACTTCTTGCAATCTGTCTGGCGTATATAGGTTTTCATCCAGCAATAAACGATTTAAATCTCGAATTACTGCTGTTTTTGTTCCTGGCGAATTGATAGCAAGTAGAGACTGAGTATTAGCAGTCAGTTGGGATCTGATATATACAGTAAAACTGTCCTGAGATTCCTGTAGTTTTTTGAGAAAGTTATTAAAATTGATAAAGTCGCTGTCTTCAAAACAATTTAACAATCGATGAGGGCTGAGCGATCGCACCGTCGAAACAACATTATTATGCGTTTCTTGCAATGCACTCACCACTTCCCCAACGAGACTATTAATTACAACTTTAACAGCATTAATCGCATCGCGGATTTGATTTCCTAAACTGGTAGCAACATTCTTCAAAATTCCCGCTAATCTTCCCGGTGCTTCTTGCAGTTTTTGAATCAGCAATTTGATGTCATTCAGCACAGAGCGAGGTTGTGCTAGCAAACTATCTAGAGAATTAAGCAGGTTTTTTATGGGATTAATCAGTTGTCGATCCAATTCGGCGGGTAATGCTTGTTTGAAGCTGGCAATAATCCGCTCCGAGTTAAAATTTTTAATCAATTCGCTGCGTTCGGATTTGGCGGGTTTGAGGCGATCGCTATTTTCTCGGAGTATTTTCTCCACATCTTCATAAACCAACTGCGGATTAGCAGCGTTGATATTGTTATAGAGATTTTGTAAGCGATCGCGCAAATCTTTATATTCAACCGCCAATTCAGGTTCAGGATTAAATTGATACAAAGCCAGTTTTCTTTCTTCCCACTGCCCCTGCACTGCTATCATAACAGGATCGTACTCGCTCATAGCTCCTTGCAAACTGCTCAAATCGAAACCGATATTTGGTTTTTTCTGAGTTTCCACATAATCTATAATTGCCAGTTCCAACTCTCCTACGGATACAGTTAATTGCTCTGTATTGATAGCATTGACTCGCCCCACAACGCGATCGCGCAGCCTTTCAATTTGCTTTATCTTATCAGCGAAACTATAGTTTAAAATGTTTTCTAAAGTTAGCCAAAAATCCGATTTCAACACATCTGTTAGCCCCACACTTGCCATCAGCTTGTCTACTTGATTCAATCCCTCATTCACCTTTTGCACCAGAGCTTCTACCGGGATATTATCCAAAGTTTCACTCACAGTTTGCAACTGCTGATTGAGAAACTCAGTAATCCTATCCGGTGACAGAGATTCGATTAATTGCACCAGCTTTTGATAAAGTTCCTCTAACTTATCAATTAACTGCTGAGGGTCAATCGCATCCAGCTTGCCCAACATTTCATAATAAAAATCCTTAACTGGTTGCAGCAAAATTGAAGGTTTGTACTCATTGAGTTTGTCTACCAGTGGATCGAGATACGGCTTAACAAATTCTTCAATTAAACTTCCAGGTTTAAATGATTGAATTTTAGCATCAATCTTTTGAAACTCGCCTTCAATTAACCCCACTATACCTTCTATCGGTTCCAAAATTTCTGCAAACTCTGATTTCAATTCTGGATTTACAATCCCTGGCACATCCACCAGTTTAATAATTGTCGTCCCCACTTTCAAAGCAGTTTTGGCTGGGGTACTGAGTTTAGTAGCATCCACTGCCCGCAACTTTGTTTCTAAATCGTCACTTTTATCTACTACCGCCTGAAACGCAGGTTTGAGCGAGATTTTTCCCAAGCTATCAGTAATCATTTTTAGTCCGTTTTCTGCTTCTTTTAAGCCATGATTAACCTGGGGACTGTCTAAAACTAAAGTGACTTTATCCAGCAATTGATTAATTTTTGCCTCTAAAACTTCACGATTTAGATTCGTTTCAATTTTGGTATCAACTCCTTCGATCGCAATTCTTACTTGGTCTGTTGTTTCTTCAATTTGTCCAGAAATTAAATCAATGTTTCCGACAATAAATGTTGAGGCTTGGTTACACACCCGTTTTAGCGGTTTAATCAACTCTGTAGATTCAGCGCAAATTTTATCAATAAATTCTTTAATTTGCCTAATAGCATCAGACAGGAAATCTTTAACTTGAGTTAAAACTTCCTTGCCTTTATCAATTGTTTGAGCAATTGCTGTAGTAGCTTGTCTCGCCAATTCCTCAGCCTTGTTAATTGCAGTTTCAATCAGTTGCGGTATTTTTTTCGTAAACTCTCGCAGTTTAGTCGTAATAGCTGCAATTTTTTGATTTATAGTATCAAGATAGCCTTGAATTTGATTGAATAGTGGCAATAATGAAAAACTGCTTTCATCGCTTGCTGCTGCTTGTGAAATTTGTTCTAAAGCAGCCTTGAAACTCTCAATTGTGAAACTGTTTAAATTAGCGATCGCCCTTTGATTTTTGCGATCTATTTCCTCAATATTCCGAGAAATATTTCTGATTCTTTGACGCAACCTCTTACTCACCAATTGGTCTAGCTTGCTCGGATCTGACAGCTCATTGAGAATTTCTTGATATTCAACTAGATACTCGCGGCGTAGATTAATATTAGCTTCAATACTCTTAATCGCTACCGAAGGCAGTTGTTGACTTAACGATACAATTTGATTGTTAAAAATACTGGTTAAACTATCAGCCCCCAGTTGACTGAGTAATTCATCAGGATTAGATAATTTATCAAGTAATTTCTGAAACACCTTCAACAAGGCATTAAATGTCTGTACTGGCAACATTTCCGCCCTACTCAGAAATTCGTTAAACTCACCAAATATCGAGTTAGCAGCAGGTGGCAAATCCCCAATACTAAAGTTAAAGCTCAAATCTTGAGTTAAACTTGCGATCGTTGACTTAACTTCACCCACCAGATCCAAATTTTGGAAAGTATCAGCACTGGGAAGCGGAATAGCTGCTGACAAAGTTTCCAGATTCAGAGTAGTTAGTTTACTAAATTTACCACTTATTTCAGCTTTTAATTCACTGGCAGATAAAGGAACTGATAAAATTTTGCTTTTGATATTGCTCAAATCCAACTCCGGCAGATCCAGCTTATTTTTGAATTCTTCAAAATCTGGAAGTTGCGGTGTAATCTTTCCTAGAATAGTTTCCGGGTGACTAAGTTGATTTGTGAAATCAGCAAATGCAACTTTAGGATTGAGCGCTTCTAGATTTTCTATCAGTGTCATAAGTTTAATTCCTAGGTCAAGGTTTAATTTGAAATGTAAAACTGTTGACTAAACTTTCATAACTTCAGCACTAAATTTTAAATAGTGCTTTCAATCCCGCCGTCGCGTTCCCAAAATCTTTAGTCGCTGCTTTCACAGGTTCTAAAGCAGTTTTTAAAGGTTCAATCGGGTTAGTAATTTCTGGCAAATTTCCCATCTGCAAAACATCTGTCAAACTAGCTACATTCATTAGTGTAGCAGATTCAAGTTTGATTTTTTTATCTACATTAGAAACTCCTGGAGATGCACTGGGTTTGGGAGGCTCAATATACTCTGCGACAATCAACCGATAGCTAAATTCATCTGGCGATCGCGCAACTTGCCACACTTCTATTTTTTCTAATACAACTTGGCTAAAATATGCTTGACCGACTATTTCCGCCACAAAGTCAACGGCTTTTCGCTGTTTGTGGATTTTTCGCAAAAAATCTAAATCATCCCCGGCTTTTTGTCCGTAAAAAATTCCGCTAATTTCCAATTGTACCGAATCCCTGCCCAAATCTTGCACGAGATTCCCCAATTTACCAGGAATCCGATGAGTCACCCAATCAGCTTGTTCTAAGGTGACAATTCTATGCACTTTATTTAGCTCAATTTTTCCTAATTTGATGGCCATAACTACTCCCCATAAAATCGGCTATATTCTCGATTAATTTCTTTGGCGATCGCTTCTAAAATTATGTCCATCTCTAGTTCTGAATTGCGATCGCTATGCAAAGCTGGTTCTACCATAGCGTACATATATCTACTATCATCATCTATTTTCGTCCTATTTTCAACCTCACTCTCTTTTGAGTCCACCAATCCACCATTGGCTTGCACTTCTTCATCAAAACCGGAAAAATAAGTTACTCTATTTTTAGATGTTTCCATCTGAGAATCGGTTAATTCACTTTCTGCAAACAGGATATTTTCTGAAGAATCATTTCTGAGTAAATCTGCCTCAATTATATGTTCTTTGTTGGGCTGAGATGCCAAAAAAGCCGACAAATCTTTTAAACCTTTCATCCCCAGTGAATTTTGGGCGAAATCCCTCTGGCTGTGAGATATTTTTTGTGTCGCATTATTCAAGTTTGGTAGATTGACATTGTTGGCAAATTGTGTTTTTATTTTGGTTGGTTCATCTTCGATCGCATTATTCAAGTTTGGTAGATTGACATTGTTGGTAAATTGTGTTTTTATTTTCGTTGGTTCATCTACAGCCAAAACTTCTACATTTTGACCTGAATCAGATTTAGACAAGCCTAACTCCTGAGATAAAACTCGATCGCCTCCCTTAGAATCAGATTTATCAAAACCTAAATCCCTAGAAGTAGTAATTGTATCGCTAGGCGAAACTTCTGCCACATTCTCTAAAAATTTTTCAATTACTGGGTATTTTTTTGGTTTTTCTTCTGGTGTCACAACTCTCTGGGATGTAACTTTAGGTGTTGATGAAGTATCCGCTATAGATAAAGATGGAGAATCGGGAGGCGATCGCCTTTGTATATAACTAGATTGGCCATTAGCAGTAGAGATTTGCCGATCGGGATTAACCAAAGACTCGTATCTTTTCCAAGTTTCTAAGTAGGGATGAATTTTTGGACGATCGTCCGATGTAGTTTCCTCCCCTAGATTGATATTATTCGGAGTTCCCAAATCTGGCGGAATAAACCCTGTAGTCAGCAATTTTTCCCAAACTTTTGCTTCATTTATAACTTCATCGAATCGCTCAGTTTCCTCATATAAAAGCGCGATTTCCTTCCAATCTTCGCTATTTAAAAGATTGTCACTTAACCATCCGCTAGTATAGTTACACAATAAAGCTTGAAATTCATTGCTCAGATTGATGCCAATATCTTTTAAACTTTCATCAGCCATCTTCACTTTGCTTATCCTCTGTACTTAACTAAAAAAAGCCATCCCCAAATCCCCACATCCCACATTTCTAAGAGCGATTTTCCTCATCTAATAGTTGTAGATAAATTGATACCTGCGCCATTGTCATCGATCGCACTTGTTGAGGAGTCCAACCAAAAGCACGGGCTAACCGATAGCTAGCTAAAACCAGTGGCGAATTACTTAACTCGAACTCATTTTTTTTTCCGTCAATCCGCTAATTTGCCGAATCTCAGCGATCAGAAAGTTAACTAATCCTAGATTCATACTTTTAACTTGTTCTAAAGAGAGACTAGGTTGTACTAGGGATTCTTTAATCATCAACAAAGGAATTAGCGCTGGGTCGTTTTTCGCTGCTTTCATAATCAGTCCAAAAGTCCCAATCGTCAGCGGACGCAATTGAACGACTAATTCCCGCTGTGTATTAGCGCTACTTGTGCTATGTTCCAATACCTCTGGGGGAATCGCTACATCACAAATAATTTCTGAACCACCTAGCAGTTCTTCTGGCGTTAAAAATTGCATTTGAGGGTGAGGATTTAGGGAAACTTTCAGTCAGGAATTATGCAGAAAAACTCAAGGGTTCCGGTTTTTTTTTACCGAGGTGATAGTTGTCACTATATTAGTCCTGGACGCATGGGGGTTCAGAAACCGGGTTTTTTACGAAAAGACGCGTTCGATCCCGCACCCAAGGTAAAAAACCCGGTTTTTTTGGTTGATAGGTAAAGTATCAACCTGTCTCCTCAGAACTAATGCGTAAAGCTTTAAACGTCACTCCTTCCATCACAAAATCATCTTCAGGTAAAGTAAAACTCCAGCTTTCAAACTTGACACCAAAGACTGTCAGCGTACTGCTGTTATCTGGTAAAGCTGGATTTTTCAGCGAGATCACAATATTGAAAGAAGGCTGAGGAATTGCGCCCGTAGGAGGAGGACTCGTGGCCCCATCGCCTAGGAGTAAGTGTAAGAGTGCTCCATTGATGTGGGCGCGATCGATAAAACCCGAAACGTTAATATTACCCGGACGTAATTCTGTAGCAAAACGTTTTCCCAATTCGTGATAGGGTCGTAATTCGTTTTCTACCTTAACCTGGACATTTTGTAAAAGCCCCACCACGCTAGAGAATTCGTACTTCCCGATCAGATCTTCTGCTAATTTCCCCTCAACAGATTCTTGATTATCGACAGCTAAAACCAGCGAAGCATCCGACCCTCTAAACACATTGACATTAGGCATAATTTTCTCTTCAATTCAGGGCAAATAATTCTTGAAAGTCCAGTCTGATTTCTGATTGATGTATCCTTTATCCTAGATACATTGTCACTTGAATAAAATCTATACTGAACGTTGGTTGCAGGCTCATTTCTACGACAACTTCCCCAGCACTTTCTTGTCGCCTGGTAGCCGAAATTTTCAGTTCATAAGTTACGAGAGCTTCACTCTGTACCATACTGGTAAGAAACGCATCCAACGTGGCTTTCATTGCTCCTCGCACTCGATCGTTATTCAGCTTGCCAATATAAGGATCGCAAGACGATCGCACTCCATAAATTGCATAATCAACTATGCGGCGCGTGGTGATTTGATTCCAAGGGCTATCGGTTGTGGTGATGCCTTTGACGATTCGATATCCACTGCGGGCTTCTACCGTCAAGACTTTTTTTTGCACCAGTTCTTGTAGTTGAGTATTGTTAAATTCGGTGGTGAGTCCTTCAATACTCAGAGTTTTACTAGTTGGGCTAGCTTGCACGTTCAAAGAAGCAATTAAGCCAGCTACAGCCGCCGCTAAATAACCCCCAGGAAGTTTTTGTTGCTTGCCTTTAGAAGTAATCAAAATTCCGGGCGCTGTAAATATCAAGCGACCTTGATCGTCGCTGAGTTTGTGGTCGCTAATTTGCTTTAAATCGTCTTTACCGTCTTTAAACCCGCTGCCAATAATGCCTATTCTTTCGCGTTTAATTCCTGCCGTAGTTTGCAAATGTCCTTTCAGGGCATTTACCATATCGGCTTGGTTAGCATCTTGCCCCGCTAGGACAACGATATTGACAATTTTGTTTTCTAATAGTGCTAAACTATCTTGATAAGCTTTAGTGGGGTCTTCCTGAGTGGTTGCTTTAGAAGTTCGCACGGCATAAACCGTCTGTCCGCCATTTTTATAAATCAGTTCCAAGGCGCGAACTAAAGTTAGTTCACCTTTATTTCCGTCTTTCCATTCATCGCTCTCACCAAAAATTTCTTTAGCTTCCGAAAGACTGCTGAGTAACGTTACTTCATTCTCAGCACCCTGACTTGCAGTACCAACAATACCAATATTCCCTGTAGCAACTCCACTGGGCGCAATTAAACCTTCGGCGTCCACTTCAATGTAAGTGCCTGGTAAAATCATTGTTTGAGCCATAAAATATTCTTTGTATTTCTCACAATTATTTATCTCACATCTATCTTACTTGAATAAAAAACTGTAATAAAACTTATTATTGTGAAATTTTGGTTATGCTTTCAAAGTAAATTTAACAACTAAGCTACCGAAGATGATGTGAGTCATTGAGATTTTTTAGTAAAACTTAAAAAAGTCAAAAGTAAGAAAGCTTTCAGTAAAAACAAGATTTTTTACTCTCAACTTTTAACTTTTGACTTGTTACAGATTGAGTATTCAACTCAAAACTCTTAAGGCGCTGCCGCCGCCCTGCGGTTGGCAACAATCAGATTAGCCTGATACTCTGCCGCTTTTTGCTGGGCCTTTTGATAGTTGGGGCTAGTTGACGGCACGGATCTCATCAGCCCAACCGCTTTTTGCCACTCGCTTGCTACTGCGATCCACTCATTTTGAGACTGAGCCGTCTGGGCCGAAATTGCTGCCTTCTGAGCTTGGTTAACGGCTTCCCTCCAAGAGTCAGGCTTAGCTGCGGCGGCTTTTGGTGCAGGAGATGCTGCCTTGGGCGCGGGAGATACTGGTGCAGCTTGGGGTGAGGGAGAGGCTGGTGAAGCTTTGGGTGCACCAGAGGCTGCCTTGGGTGCGGGAGATGTGCCCGCCGGAGTTGGGCTTGCGGGTGCCGCAGCAGTATTGGGAGTGGCTTTTGGTGCAGGAGAGGCTGCCTGTGGGCCCCCCCCAGATGCGCCTGGAGAGGATGCGGCGACTTTAGGCGCGCCAGATGAGGCTTTGGGGGAGGGGGAAGCAGCTTCGGGGGCGCTCGGTTCTGGGTTCGAGCCGCCGCCGAAGGGGAAATTTCCAGTCAAAAACAGCCCTGCGATCGCCCCCAGAGGCACTAAGATGCCCACAGGTATTACCCATTTGGGGAATTTTTTTTTCGGAGGCGGGGCTTCGTCTTCCTCTTCCTCTTCGTCTTCGTCTTCCTCATCTCGATCGAATTCTCGATCTTGATAATAGTCTTCGCCTTCAGGCTCGACATCATCTAAACCTACAGAGTCGTCAGGCATTCCATTCTCGGAGGCGTAAAGCATTGGCTCTGCGGGCATCAGCTCTATTTCATCTTCCCACGCAGCCGAGCCGTCACCTGTTCGACGCCCGTAAACCTTGACAGTGTGAATTGATTCGACTCCCAAATTCGTCATCCCGCTGCGGATGAAATCGACCAATGCCATTTGACTCGGTACTTTGTCTGACTCCAGAATTATGTGGAGGCAGTCGTTGTCCCGCGTCACATCAGCGTTGATGCCTTTGGGTTTGAGTGTACGGTTGATGCTAGATGCGATCGCTTTTGGATCGCCCTGCTTGAGCAGTTCCCGCAGGTTCTGTTGTGTCATGGGTAGCGCTCTTTTTTTTGGGGGGGTGGAGAGCCGGCAAATAATATTAACCGATCGGCGTTCGGCGGCGGACAATATTTATTTACCACATTAACTTCTACTGTGGCATTCTGAGAGTATTTCTCGTATCTATTCAAGATTTTTTTGCCCGCGATCGGGCATAAAGCGCATACCCGAGCGCGAAATTTGTTGTAAAAATTTACAGTCGCGGCCTCCGGATGCTGCCAGGATCGGACAGAGCGCGAAACAAGCTAGAAAGTTCTATAACTTTAGTTTGCAGGGTTGAGACTTCTTCAGAGCCCCGCTTTAAAGAAGCTTCTAAGGAAAGCAGCAAAGGCAAACTTTTTTGCAGTTTTTCTAAGCTGGCGTTCTTGACTTCTTGGCGAAAATAGTAGACTCGTTTCGGATTGCCGAGGTCTAGAGCTTGAGCAATTTTATCATCGCGATCGCCCGCTTGGATCATCGCCTTTACCCACAACCAAATCCGAAACTTACCAGTCAAGCCCGCCACAATCCTCAAACCAGGCTCACTGCGGGCCGTTAAGCCCGCCAATAACTCCAAAGCGAGGGAGGTATTGCCCTCCCGAATTGCATCGGCTAACTGGAAGGTATTCTGGGCCTGACAGTGCACCAGTGCGGCCACTTCCTCCGGGTTCAGAGGTTGGCTGCGGTTGCCCGCAAACAGCAGCAATTTTTCCATTTCGCTGTAGAGCGCGCGGGTATCGCTGCCAATGGATTCGGCCAAAAGTTCGATCGCTGTGGCGGTCAATTTGACATTCATTTCGGCGGCGACTTGGCGCACCCGCTGGGCTAATTCTTTGTCATTCCAAGGCGGAATCGGCGAAAATTCCCGGACTTCGGCGGATTTGACAAGTAACTTGGTGGACTTGAGCCGGCTGTCGGGTTTTTTGACGGATGTCAGCAGCAAGACGGTGGTAGGGGGAATCACCGGCAGCGTCCGTTCCAATTGCGCTAACAGTTCTGGAGAGCACTGCTGCGTAACAGTGGTATTTGCCAGCCAGACAAAACGGCTGCCAGTCCCGAAGGGCGGCGTTAAGGCTCGATCGAGTCCTTCGACCACAGCATCGGCTCGATCGGCAATAATTTTGTCATAGTTAAAACTAGCCCAGTTGGGGTCGAGGACAGAGGAGCGCAAACTTGTCACAGCTTGCGCGATCGCAAAGTCGTCTTCCCCCCAAAACAGGTAAATTTGCATGAAAAACGCTCAGTAGCCGAAAAAATCAGATAGGGCTTACGCAAAAAACCCGGTTTCTCTAAAAAATCGTGCATTTCGGCCTTGAGATATTGACGCAGAAACCGGGTTTTTGGTCTAGGAGAGCGTCCAGGAGTGTCAGAGTTGCACGCTCCGCTTGTCCAACATATCCTGAATCGGACAGTTGGAAGCCCGCAGCATAATATAAAATTTGGTGTGGGAGTATTATGTCACCGCGAGGAAATCAAGATTGGATGATACTTATCAAGCTTACGTAAATCGGGTGGCGCGAATGACGCTGCTGGACTCCTACAAGTCCCAGGTGGAACACATTCAGGAATCTCCTAAATTTAAGGCCGACGAAGCCGGCCACAGAGTTCCTGTACCTTTTCCGGGTTACTCGGTGATTACGCCACCTGCGGGGGAAGATGCAGAAAATGCTGAACTTTATAGTAATTTGCACTCGATCCAACAACGGCTATTGCAGGAAATAGGGGATGGTGCGATCGTGGCACTACCGGATGATAGCTTCCATTTAACCGTGGCCGATGTGATTTGGAGCAGCGCTTTTCGAGATGCCTCCGATCAAAATCCCGAATTTGAGGGGCAACTGCGCGATCGCATGAAAGATCGTTTTGCCGCCTGCAAACCCTTAGCGGGCGGTCCTCCCATTCGCTGGATCGTGCTGGGGTTGATGGTGATGACTAGAGCTGTGGGTGTCTGTTTGGCACCGACTGACGAAAACTCTTACAAGCAAATTCTGGAGTTTCGCCGATCGATCTATCAAAATCCCGATTTAATTGCCTTGGGAATTGAACAGCAATATCATTTTACGGCACACATTACTCTGGCTTATTTTGGGGACACCGGGCCGAACCTAGACCGCGCTCGTTTGTGCGCCCTCATGTCTGAGTTAAACGAGCAATGGCTCGACACGCCCCAAGAACTGCGCGTGCACCGAGCCGAACTGCGGAAGTTTGACGACATGACCAGCTACGTCCGACAACCGGATTGGCCTGTGTTTGAGTTTTAACGAAGGAAGTTCGGCAACGGATTCGCTCAACGGATGTAACGGATGTAAAGGATAGAGGGAAGAGGGAAGTTCGGCAACGGATTCGCTCAACGGATGTAACGGATGTAACGGATAGAGGGAAGAAGGAAGTTCGGTAACGGATGTAACGGATGTAACGGATGTAACGGATAGAGGGAAGAAGGAAGAGGGAAGAGCAGCGATGTGAAGATTTTTTCCATCTCCCACTCTCCCCATCTCCCACTCTCTCGCTGACTCTCCCCCTCTCCTCCTATCTTCTTCCCCTACTCTCTGCATTGCCGGTTAAATGGTTTAATTATTTTGGCTTGACAGTAAAGTCAAGGGAAAAACTTATGAGAAACCAGGAAAAATCAGTAATTCTGGTTTTTTACTTTTTGCTTAAAAAGTGACAGTACACGTTGTTGGTATCGGTTTAGATGGAGCTGCTGGGCTGAGTGAATCGGCGCTGCAGGTTGTAGAAATGGCCGCTCTGCTAATCGGGAGCGAGATCCATTTGAGCTATTTTCCGCAGCATTCCTGTGAGCGCTGGGCGTTGGAAGATTTAACCGAAGCAATTCTCGAAATTCGGCGCAATTTGGCGCTCCAACCCGAATTAGAGCCGGATGCTGGGTCGATCGTCATTTTAGTGGCCGGCGACCCGCTGTTCCACGGCTGGGGAAAATTACTAATTTCCCAACTGCCGCCAGATAAATTGACATTTCACCCCCATGTCAGTTGCGTGCAGTTGGCTTTTAATCGCTTGAGAATCCCTTGGCAAGATGCTCATTGTGTAGGCTCTGGCGGACGATATTTTGAAGAGCTGACGGCGAAGCTGAAGCTTGGTGTAGAGAAGATTGCGGTGCTGGCCGACGAAACTCACACTCCGGCGGCCGTAGCAAATTTAGTAAAAGCTCTAGATTTGCCGACGCGCTACGAATTTTGGGTTTGCGAAAATTTGGGTGCGGCGGACGAACGGGTAAGCCGCAAGTCTCTGGAAGCTTTGCTGAAAGAGTCTTTTTCACCGCTGAGCGTGGTGGTGCTGCTGCGAAAGTCTCCGCCGGGGACAGAAGCTTTGGATTTGGGGAAGTTGCCTTTGTTGGGCGTTCCTGATGCAGCTTTTATCGGTTGCGGCGATCGCCCTGGTTTGACGGTGGAAAGGGAAGTGCGGGTGTTGGTGTTGGCTCAATTGGCCCTCGGGCCGGGACAAGTTGTGTGGGATGTGGGTGCTGGTAACGGTGCTGTGTCGATCGAAGTTGCTCGCTTATTCCCGCAATCTGAGGTGTACGCGATCGAACAAACGGTTTCTGGTACTTCGGCGATCGAACTTAACGCAGGCCGTTTTGGGCTGCAAAATGTGTTTTCGATTCACGGCACCGCCCCGGAAATCTTGCACCGCTTGCGTCCGCCGCACCGGATTTTTATCGGCGCAAGCGGTGGAGGGTTGACTAAAATTTTGGGCGTAAGCGCGCTGCGGCTGCTCCCTGGAGGCTCGCTCGTGCTCGCTTTGGAAGCTTTGGAAGATATTGGTACTGTTTTGAGCTGGATGGGCGATCGGGTGCGCCGGGAACCGCACTGGAGTTATCGAATTCTGCAAGTGCAGTTATCGCGTTCTTTGTTGGCGGGGGATTTGACTCGTTTCGATCCGTTGCGCCCGGTTTCGATTGTGACGATCGATCGGTTAGATTAATGTCGGATTTTTTACCGCAGAGGGCGCAGAGGGCGCAGAGGAAGAGAGGAAGAGAGGATTAGGTTTTAATTAACCAAAGCACGGCTGCGGTTGTTAGTAGCAATAAAATCCCGGCTGCACCGGCTAGGGGTTTTGCTGCGATTCCTGTAATCCATTCGGGTACGCTAGAAGTAGGTTTAATTGCTTGGGCTGTATCGACGGTGGTTATGCCCCAAATCCAAGCTGCGTGAATGCCGATCGCCAATCCCAAACTACCGTTGTCGGCGATGCGGGCTAATGTTAAAACCATGCCCATCAGCCACAATCCGGGCAGTTGCGGTAGGGTTTCTGTTGCTTCCCAAATCAGGTGGGCGATCGCGAAAATGAAACTGGCGATCGCTGCTGCGATTAGCACTGAGTAATCTTGCTGGAGTATTGTTTGCAAACAGCCCCGAAATATCAACTCTTCTGTGGCGCTAATCCACAGTCCTAATAACAAAGTCAGCAGACTAGCAGGATTAAGAATTAAAGCCCAAAAATTAATTATTTTTTCGCCTGTTTCGGTTAAAATTTCGCTTTTTTGTAGCTCGATCCAGCCGGTGGTTAATTGCAGCCCGAATAAAATTACTAAGCTGATTATTCCTAATCCTAATCCCCGCACTAAGGACATCAAAACTGCGGGTTGCCAATCCCAACCCCAGCTAGCAAAAGTTGTGTTTTCGATCCAACTTGTCGCCCATAAAATGAAGGGGACAATCAGGTATAGGGATGCTAGTAAAGGTAGTTTTTTGTTTCCCAGGGGTTGGGGTGGATGCCATTTGAGGGCGATCGCCAGGACGATCGCTGCTGGAAGCCACACCACAATCCAAGTTGAGAAAAATAAGATTATTTTGACAATTGCTGGTATTGATGGCGATAACAGTCGCAGGTTGTTTAGGTGATTCCACATTTGATTGACTAACTAATAACAACTACCACAGGTCAACTGCCAACTAATAGAGGGCGGGCACAGGGGCACCGCCCCTACCACAGGTCAACTGTCAACTGTCAACTGTCAACTGACTACCGATCGAGCTTGCGCTGAATTTGTCTCAAAGATTGGTACATTTCCGGGAGGCGGTTGTAGACGGCTGCGGCTTTCAGAAATAGTTTGTGGGGAATTGCTGGAACACCAGTCACGATCGCCCCTGCTGCGACATCGCTGTGAATTCCGGCTTTGGCTGTGGCGATCGCCCCATCTCCGATTTTAGCTTGATTGGCAATTCCAACTTGCCCGGCCAATATTACATTGTTGCCAATTTTAACTCCGCCTGCCATGCCGACTTGAGCAGCAAACGCGCAATTTTTCCCAATTTGACAGCCGTGTCCGACGTGTACTAAATTATCAATCTTGGTATTTTGACCGATGCGGGTTTCTCCAACAGCGGGCCTGTCGATCGTGCTGTTGCATCCCACTTCAACGCCCTCTTCCAATACCGTGCATCCAGACTGCTCCATTTTCACCCACCCGGAGGCTGTCGGTACGAACCCAAAACCTTCGCTCCCGATCGCCGCACCGCTGTGAATCACGCAATTTGCCCCGATGCGAGTACGTTCGTGAATCACACAGTTAGCGTGTAAAACCGTACCTGCGCCTATTTCTGCATCCGGGTAAATTACGACATTTGGGTGAATGCAAACATTGCTGCCAATTTTGACTCTTGGTTGAATCACAGCGTTGGGGCCGATGTAGACATTTTCCCCGATTTCTGCTGAGGGGTGAACGGTGGCTGACGGATGAATTTCGGATGCTGGGCGAAACGGTTGATAGAAAAGGGCGATGGTTTGAGCAAACAGCAATCGCGGATCGGGTGCAGCTATCCAAGCTATATTGCGATCGTCGCATTCAGCTTGCAGGCTTTCATCTAAGGGCAAAATTAACGCAGAAGCATTTGTCGAGGTGACGTGAGATGCAAATTTAGCTCCTTCTATGTAACTTATTTTGCCCGATTCGGCTTCATCGACTGGGGCGGGGCCTGTAATTTCTCGATCGGCTGCACTTGATGCTTTTAGGCTGTGACTGTTGGCTAAATTAAGTTTTTGTACTATGTCGCTAAATTTCATCTATAAAAATTTGTTGTTAACAGGGATTTACCACTGTTAAAATTACCAGCTTTGGAGCACGATCGGAGCAGTTGACCTTAAAAAAAAACAGTTGGCGATCGCACTTCAACGAAAGAAACCCGGTTTTTCTCCAATCTGCGATACTCTAACCAAGTATTTTTGTCAAAAACCAGGTTTTTAGGGCCCCATCCGTCCAGGGCTACAGAATAGCAAAAGCCCCGACTTCGCAGAAGCAGTCGGGGCTCTAACAGGAATTATTTTTGGCAGTTATTGTACAGAGGATGCTTCTACATCAACGGTGCGGGCTGTACCTTCTGCATAGGTGGAGGTTGGTTCGGAGGCTGAGGCTGTTTGAGTCTGGCGGGATTTAAAATAGTCGATCGACATTTGGGAAATTTCCGAAATCAGCAGCACAGCAATAGCCACATCGTCAATTTGACCAATGACGGGGAGGAAATCCGGCGCAATGTCGATCGGGCTTATCAGATATGCCAGGGTTCCGAGAATAATCCACCAGCGGTATTTGGGGTTGCGGAGGGTTTCGCGATACCAGTTGTAAACAGATTGTATAGAAAAGTTCATTGGGTTGTCCTCTACTTATATCTTTAATCTTTACAAATTCTCGCTCGAAATGCTTGTGGAGATATCCCCCCTAGGGTTGGGAAGAGACTTCTACCTGGAAGTATTCGGAATTGGGTGGGAAGGATTGGTCAACCGATTTGAGATTTTAGATTGTAGAATTACTCCCACAGATTCTCTTTCTTTCTCTGTCTTAGTCTGCGGAGGCAGACTTCGTTTGTATAGTCGCGGTTTCAACCGCCGAGTTTCTGAGATGATGGCTCAAAACGTTTTTCCTACCAACTTTTGAAAGCGCTTATTTTTATGCAAAGGCTTTAAGTCCGGGTCGGTTTGAGCTAGGCTGAGGTATTTGGAGCGGTTGAGTTCGATCGCCCTAGCGATGCAATCTACAGCTAAAGTTGTTTTACCTTCCCAAGCGTAGCAGTAGCCTTTGTTGTAGATGCCGTTGGCGTGATCGGGCTTTACTTCCAGGGACTTATCGATACTTTTGTGAGCTTCTTTGTATTTGCCCATTCTAGCTAGAGCGTAGCCCCGGTTGTCCCAAGCTTCGTAGTTTTGGGAGTCGCAAACCAGAGATTTGTCATAAGATGCGATCGCCTCTTTGACTCGTCCCAAACGCCGCAGTGCTAGCGCGTAGTTGTTCCAAGCGTGGGTGCAGTTGGGATTGATTTCTACTGCTCGTTCGCAGGCCTCGAAACACTCTTTTTCTCTGCCCAACTTAGCCAGAATATTGCCTCGGTTTACCCACGATGAGGCGTGGTTGGGGTTGACGGCGATCGCGCTTTCAAAACTTTCTAGGGCTTCCGGGAATTTCTCCCAGGCCATGAACCCGCAGCCGCGATTAAACCAAACATCTGGATCGTCTGGCTTGATTTCTAAAGCTCGATCGTAACTGCGAAGTGCGGCTTTAAAGCGTTTGAGGCAAACTAAAACATTTCCCCTGTTGGCAAAGGCTTTGTAGTAGGTGGGGTGGAATTCGAGGGCGCGATCGTAACAGTTGAGAGCTTCCGAATACCGTTCTAGGGACGCCAGGGAATTGGCTTTGCTTTCCCAGCCTAGATAATCGTGAGGGTAGTACAGCAGCAGTTGATCGAAACTGGGAATTGCTTCTTTGTCTTTGCCCCATTCTGCTAAAGCTATGCCTCGGTTCAGCAGCGAATGTCGATCGAGCGGCTTGAGTTCTATCGCTCTGTTGAAGCTGTCGATGCACTCTGCGTAGCGTTTTAAGCGTCCCAAAGCCACGCCGCGGCAACCAAGGGCATCAGTGTGATTTTCGTCTAGTTCCAAGAGTCGATCGAAGGTAGCGATCGCACCCTCACAATCCGGCGACTCCAACTGTTTGACTCCTTGGTCGAATAAAGCTTTAATTTGCTCTTCCAC
>JAUBOH010000036.1:26411-28320 GCA_036700145.1 Microcoleus occultus BM001215366 | reverse complement strand
ACTAATGACCAATGACTAATGACCAATGACTAATGACTAATGACTAATGACTAATGACTTCTTTGCCGTTGAGCTTCGTACAAGATGAGGGCAGCGGCGATCGACACATTTAAAGATTCGACGCTGCGGCTTAGGGGTATTTGGATTTGTCGATCGGCTAAACTTCTCAATTCTGAGGATAACCCAGAACCTTCGTTGCCCAAAACTATCAGAGTCGGCACTCGCAAATCTACCTCCCAATAAGTTAAACTCGCGTCGGCGACGGTTGCTAAGATTTGCATACCTCGATTTTTATACCCGGAGACTTCGGCGGTTAAATCTGGAGTGACTGCCATTGGTAGTTTAAACCAAGCTCCTGCCGAGGCGCGCAGCACCTTGGGATGGTCTAAATCAGCGCACTCAGCGCTCAGCAGCAAACCGTCGGCATTAGCAGCCGCAGCCGTGCGGACGATCGCCCCCAAGTTTCCCGGATCTTGGATTGTTTCTAAGGCTATTCCCAAAGTTGACAATTCTGTCGGTGGGGTTGCGGTGCGTGGTGCGGTGGCGATAATCCCGTCGGGTTGAACTGTAGTGGCGATCGACTCTAACACTTTCGAGCTGACTAATTCGGTGCGATCGGCTAAACTACAAATTTGCTCCCACAGTCGATCGTGCTGCTCAACCCATTCTGGAGTAGCACAAACCGTTTCTAGCGGGTATTTTGCCGCCCAAGCTTCTTCCAGCAAGTGCGTCCCTTCGAGCAAAAATAATTGTTGTTCCCTGCGTCCCTTCGAGCTGTGCAGCTTGCGGATTTCTTTGACTAAGGGGTTTTGAATACTTGTCAGCATTGTTTAATTTAGCAGAGCGAATGGGGTTATTGCCTGTATCGGTTCAACCCCAAACTACCTTCTGCCTTTGGAATGCGGAACCCGGGACTTGAACCCGGAAGGCTTGCACCACATGAACCTGAATCATGCGCGTCTACCAATTCCGCCAGTTCCGCATTGGTCACGAATCACTACTATCGGGTATGTTCGCCAGTTTGTCAAGTGTTTTGGGAAATATTTTTTTTATTCTAGCTGCGAGTAATATCAAGTCCGTTGGCAAAGGAAGAAGGAAGATTTTCTTCCTTCTTCCTTTTTCCCAATTCCCAATTCTATAAAGGCGAAGATGGCCCATGCCCCATGCCCCATGCCCCATGCCCATTCTGTTATAATTGATTTGGCAGATATTTCTCATTTCGGCAACCTATGTCTGAGCCATTAACCCTCGATCCGAGTCAGTTGCCAGATATTAGCAACTTAGTTTTAGAAGACGATACTCCTTTGGACAGCTTCATTAACGAAAAACAGCAGCGGCTGCTGACAACAGTTTTATATAGCGGTGGCGATACAGGTATTACGGTTCCTTTTATTGCGGCGGCAAATGTCGGTTTGTTCAGCAGCGTGCGTCAACCTGGAATCGCCCCGGATGTGTTTCTTAGTGTCAATATTACTGGTGCTGAGGATTGGTGGGAAAAACAAGTGCGATCGTACTTATTTTGGGAATTTGGCAAACCTCCCGAAATTGCGATCGAAATTGTTTCCCCAACTCCAGGTAACGAATTGGGCAGCAAATTAATAGATTACGCTCGAATGCGAATCCCGTATTATGTCGTGTACGATCCGCTACGCGAGTTGAGAGGGAGTACGCTGCGAGTCTTTGAATTGCACAATCAATCTTACGTGCCGAAAACTGATGCTTGGTTTCCCGAAGTTGGTTTGGGACTAACCCTGTGGCAAGGTGAATTTGAAAATGTCACTGGTACTTGGTTGCGCTGGTGCTATGCTGGTGGCGCTCCCATTCCTACAGGCGACGAACTGGCGGCACAAAAAAATGCTCAGTTATCTCAAAAAGATGCTCAGTTATCTCAAAAAGATGCTCAGTTATC
>JAUBOH010000036.1:8956-26311 GCA_036700145.1 Microcoleus occultus BM001215366 | reverse complement strand
AGATGCTCAGTTATCTCAAAAAGATGCTCAGTTATCTCAAAAAGATGCTCAGTTACTGGAGGAACAGGCGCGCACTAAACAAGCATTTATCCAGATGATCGAACTCGGTTTAAGACTGAAATTCGGAGACGAAGGATTGCTGCTGCTTGAGGAGATTTCGGGAATTTCTGATGTTGGTGTTTTGCAGGCGATCGCATTTCATATGCCCGCAGCCAACAACCTCGATGCAATCCGCCAAATCTATCAATCATAATCTTATGAGCAACCGAGGACACGGCAATGCCGTTTCCCTACTCCAAAATAATCATGAACATGACCTGAGAGATGTCAGTATCGCCAGATTAATGGTAGGGACACGGCACTGCCGTGTCCTAATTATGGGTAACATTAATTCCGATGCCACCGGATTTTATATTACTTTAAAAAAACGGGAAATTCAATCAGCCAAATCAGGGAAAACGTCGCGCACCGCCGGATGCACCAATCGGTGCTTCTGCACGTTCAATCCCTTTGCCAAACTCGGATTAATTTCCAAAGCTTTAATCCCGCTATTTGCCAACTGCAAAACATAAGGCAAAGTGCTGTTATTCAAAGCTTGAGTCGCAGTCCAAGGCACGGCACCGGGCATATTCGGCACGCCGTAATGCACAACTCCTTCCTCAACATAAGTAGGATTTGTGTGAGAAGTTACCCGCAAAGTTTCCACGCAGCCACCTTGGTCAACGGCTACGTCAACAATCACAGAACCGGGGTGCATTTTGGCAACAAATTCGCGAGAAACCAGAATTGGAGCTTTTTTGCCCAACACCAAAACAGCGCCGATTAACAAATCAGCATCGGGAACAACTGCTTCAATTTGCAGAGGACTGCTGTAGAGGTATTCTACTCTGGAACCGAACAGAGTTTCCAAGTAAGCTAGCCGATCGGCATTTACGTCCAAAATCTGCACTCTAGCGCCCATTCCTACAGCAATACGGGCTGCTTCCGCGCCGACGATTCCGCCGCCCAAAATCACAACTTTGCCCGGTCTTACCCCCGGTACGCCGCCCAAAAGTACGCCTCTGCCGCCTTGCTGGCGTTCCAAAAACCGAGCTCCGAACTGCACGGCCAAACGCCCTGCAATAATGCTCATCGGCGTTAGCAGCGGCAATTTCCTGTCTGGGAGTTCCACGGTTTCGTAGGCGATGGCTTGGACTCCGCTGTTCATTAAATGCTCGGTTAAGGCCCGATCGGCTGCCAAGTGCAAATATGTAAACAGCAACTGCTCTTTTTGAATCAGCGGATACTCAGCAGGTAATGGTTCCTTAACTTTAACAATTAGTTGCCGATTCCAGACATCAGCGGGCTTTGAGACAATCTTCGCCCCGGCTTGAATGTAGTCTGCGTCGGCGAAACCCGCCCCAGCACCGGCATTCGTTTCCACAAAAACTGTGTGGCCTTTGTCCGAACAAGCCCGGACACTTGTGGGACTGAGCCCGACTCTAAACTCTAAATCCTTGATTTCCTTGGGGACGCCTATTTCCATCTATAACCTCTAATCTCAGCCATACCTCGATCGAAATCTAACCTAAAAACAATCCCTACCGGGAGATTACCATTGTAGATTTTAGATTTTGCGATCGAACTCAGCTAGGCGAACAAATTTTTGATTTTCAGCCACTGCGATCGCAATTTCCAAAATTTGTCATTTTCCATAAAGTCGATCGCCCTTTTAGCCTGCTCTAACTCTAACACAAGCTGTTCGATTTGCATCTGCGACTTCTGCAATTCTGACTGAGACTCTTGCAACTGAATTCGCACTTCCTTTTCGCCGGTGTTTTTTCTAATCGCAATATCGTGATAGCCTAAAAACTGAAGCGCCAGAAATACAATTTCCCAGTTGTTTGCAATACAAAACTCATTTACCGCTTTCGCTACGCCGTAAGGCATCACCTCGCACACCGACCAATTCGTATAATCGTTAAAAACCATCAGTCCGTCGGGCTTGACTTTCGTATAACCTTGCTGAATATCTTTGCATACACCTTCATAGGCGTGGTCGGCATCGATGTATATCCAATCAAAATAATCCTCAGAAAAGTCAGCTAAAATTGTAGATGAATCGCCTTCGTGAAGCTCGATTGTGCCATTTTCTATCCCTGCTTGCAATAAAGGTTTTTGGTTTATTTCCACTTTAAAGGACTCGAAGTTATAATCTATCAGATGCAGCTTTGTGGGCTTGGCAATAGAGATAATTTTTTCGGCAAATCTTCCGTATTGAGTTCCCACCTCAGCAACCACACTATTTTTAGGCAGATATTCTAAAAGTTTTGCCCGACTTTCAACTAAGCGGCAATTCTTGACATGACAATCTTGAAGGATAGGGGAAGAAATCAGGAACGGATTATTATTAAAATTGCTCCATTTCTCGTTATCCCAGCCCTTAGTAGCGTCTAAAAAAATTTGTTTGTATTTGATAAAGTCCAACATAGCATTTTGAGGGTAAATTAACTATGACTATTGCCAAAATGACGAAAACCCAGTTTGTAGTAGGGACTTCAGTCCTTTCTTTCCAAATCAGCAGCAAGGACTAAAGTCCCTACTACAAACCTGTGACATTTTTGCAAACTTATCTGATAAAAATGGGTAAAAATCTCAACAAACAGCCCCGGACGGTATAAAGTAGATTGTGGTTGTATAAATTTGCTTAAAAAAAAACTAACTTATAGAGAGTCTGCTGTCAATATATTCGATCGGTCACTTATAATTTAACAGGCATAACTCGCCCCCCTATCTAAAAAATGCCACGCATACCTACTTTAACATTCGATCGCGGAACGCTCCTGCTGCACCCGCCGCCCAAAGGCAGAGACTGGGTGGACTTTGCCACTTGGGACGATCGCGTCGAAAAATACCGAATTCGGGCCATTCACTACCGCCCGCTGGTAGAATGCCTCCAAGCCGAGTGCATTCACTTCACCGACGAAGC
Organism: Microcoleus occultus BM001215366; assembly: GCA_036700145.1. GTDB lineage: Bacteria > Cyanobacteriota > Cyanobacteriia > Cyanobacteriales > Microcoleaceae > Microcoleus. The sequence continues at coordinate 23,343 of JAUBOH010000036.1, read as the reverse complement.
CAGGGGATACGAACTACTCGAACTCGTACCCAGCGTCGAAATGCAGCCTTACCAGCATCAATCGCAAGCCCTCGCAGCTTGGCAAGAAGCAGGAAGTCAAGGAGTAGTTGTCCTCCCCACCGCTTCGGGCAAAACTTACGTAGCACAATTAGCGATGCAAGTCACAGGCCGCAGTACATTAATTGTAGTACCAACTCTCGATTTAATGCACCAGTGGTACGCTAATTTGAAAGCAGCTTTTCCCGAAATCGAAATCGGATTGTTAGGCGGAGGTTCGCGAGACAAAACGCCAATTTTAGTAGCGACATACGACAGTGCAAGCATTCATGCCGAAACCTTGGGCAATAAATATGGGTTGCTGGTTTTTGACGAATGCCATCACTTACCCACGGACTTTTATCGAGTAATTTCCGAATATGCGATCGCCCCTTACCGACTAGGATTGACAGCAACACCCGATCGCACGGATGGTCGCCACAGCGACTTGCATTTCCTGATCGGCCCGACAGTATTTAGCAAAAGACCAGAAGATTTAGCAGGCGATGCTTTAGCCGAACACAAAATAGTCCAAATCATGGTAAAACTGTCAAAAGAAGAAGGAAATCGCTACAGCGAATCAATCAATATTCGCAACGACTTCTTAAAACAGTCTAACATCAAAATATCCAGCCTCGAAGGATGGAAACACTTTATCATGGCAAGCGCGCGATCGCCTTCAGGAAGGCGCGCCATGCTAGCCCACCGCCAAGCCAAAGAAATCGCCCTTTGCACCGAGGGAAAACTGCGAATCTTAGCCAAACTACTAGCAGAACACTCTCCCCAGCGCACCCTAATTTTTACCGGAGACAACGCCACAGTTTACCGAATTTCCCAAGAATTTCTCATCCCCACAATTACCCACCAAACCCCAGTCAAAGAACGCCACGAAATCCTCGATCGCTTTCGCAGCGGCGAATACAAAACCCTCGTCGCTTCCCACGTTCTAAACGAAGGAGTTGACGTACCAGACGCCAGAATTGCAATCATCTTATCGGGTACCGGCAGCGAACGCGAATACATCCAGCGATTAGGTCGAGTTCTCCGCAAAAGCAGCGATGCAAACAAACTAGCAATTCTCTACGAAGTCGTCACCGAAGACACCAGCGAAGAAAGAACATCCCAGCGCCGCCGAGGAGGAATGCAACCCTATAAACCCAAACCAGAAACACAAATCGAACCGCCAAAACCAGAATATCCGAAATTAGAAACAGTCAAACCTACACCGATTTATGGAGTCAACCGAGAAACAACGAAAAAAGCAGCAGAATCACCCGCAAAATGGGGAGAAGACGATGATGATATCCCCTGGTAGCAAGCCTAAACTATTTCTGAACACTCTCTTTCTTTCTCTCTCTTCCCTTCGCGTCCTTCGCGCCTTCGCGGTTCGTTAAAAAATAAAATCTTTGTTAACAAATGCTACCAACCGAGTTGTTAAGCCACCGTCAAAACGGGGAATCAATCGTCCCACTACGCCTCAAGATAGATGCTAAAAACCTAGAAGCAGCCACCGAAATGATTGACTGCTTCCAAAGTGCGATCGGCAAAACCCAAGGCGAACTCGACGGACGCTTGCAAGAATTAGAAGGCGAAAGCCCCGACTATCGGCTCAAACGCGGATTAGCGCACCTCCTCAAAGGCGGTTTCTCTACGTTGGAAGTCATCAGCCCCCTAGAACCATCAGACTTGAGACAGCGGGTTTTTGCATTGTCCGCGCGATCGACCCCCAGCATTCAGTCAACCCAATTAACCCTCGAAAAAGTAGCAGCAGAGCTCAGCCAAGACTTAAACAGAGAAGTTTTCACTCACGAAATCAGTACAGGCTTATACGCCGATTTAAACGAAAACAAAATCCTCACCCAATTCGACGCACCCACACCCGAAAACCTACTTCACAAATACAACCTTTCTCAAGTCCAAGGCATATTTTACCGAGCCAGCCAAGTCCAATTAACCGCCCACCGCAACGATCCCGGAGAATACAAACTCCTATTTCGCTATCTAAAATTATTTCAATTAATGACCTACATAGAAGGCGATGCAGACCACGGTTTTACCCTGACAATAGACGGGCCTACAAGCTTATTCAAACCCAGCACCCGCTACGGTTTAGCCCTCGCAAAAATGCTACCCGCACTCCTACACGTCACCAAATGGACTATGCACTCCACATTGCAAACCAAAGATGCTTTTAGCGGCGTTTTGAAAACAGGTAAATTCACCCTAAATTCGGACTGCGGTTTAGTCAGCCACTATCCCCCAGGTAAACCCTATGATAGTATGCTAGAAGCAGCATTTGCTAGCAGATGGGACAGCCTAAAAACAGACTGGAAACTCGAACGAGAAGTTGACTTAATTCCAATTCCAGGAAGCGTCATGATTCCCGACTTTCGGTTAGTGCATCCCGACGGGCGAGTATTTATATTAGAAATAGTCGGCTATTGGCGGCCCGAGTATTTGCAAAAGAAATTTGCCCAAGTACACAAGTCTGGATGCGATAACTTGATTTTAGCTATTTCCGAACGGCTGAATTTAGAAAAAGCCGGAGTAAATGTAAAAGATGTACCAGCAAAAGTAGTCTGGTTTAAAGATAAATTGTTGCCCAAATCAGTCCTGGAAGTGCTGGAATAGTAACCAATCCGCGCATCTTCTTTCTTTCTCTCTGCGCCCTCTGCGCCCTCTGCGGTTCAAAAAAATCCTCTTCTACAAATAAAATCATCCTCAAAAAACATCGCACATTCCACGCTATGCTAAAATGAGAACATCCCCAAATCCTTGCTACCCCATACTCTCACCCTCAAACCGATAGAAAAATGGCAGACACAAGCATTGTCGAAAAAATCAAAAAGCTGTTAGCCCTCGCCACCTCATCCAATGAAAACGAATCGACTGCTGCGGCCGCCAAAGCTTCCCTTTTACTGGCACAGTACAATCTCAGCCTCGCCGATTTAGGGCCAAATCACCAAGAAGAGATTGACGAAAACTCAGTTGAAACAACATCGAAATTTGTCACTTGGAAAATGATGCTGCTTTCGGGAATTGCGGAAGCTAACGGTTGCAATGCCATGCGAAACACTTATACTGGCAGTATGTTTTTGGTAGGAAGTTCTACCAACCTGATTGTTTGCAAACATCTTTACGAGTATTTGAGTTCTGCGATCGAAAAAAGAGCGAAGTACCGCAAAGGAAACGGGAGGGGATTGGCATATCTGAATGCTTTTCGAGTTGGCTGCGCGACAAGATTGAGACAAAGATTGCTGGAACAAAAGCAGGAGATGGAAGAGTCGGGGATTCCGGGTTCCGGGGATGTGGCGGCGACTCCAGGGATTGTAGTGCGATCGATGTTTGAGAAAAATCAACAGGCGATCGCCGATTATTTAGAAGGCCGAGGGGTTAAAATCAGAACGAGAACAGATTCTCAAATCAGCAGCGAGGCGGGTTTTAATTCTGGGTATGAAGTGGGCGACAAAATTAGTTTGCACAAGCAAGTACAGCCGCAAGAGGATATGAAACAACTTAATGAAAGTCTTTGAGGTAAAAACATGACAGTTTACGATCTCACTATTGCTAAAATTAGCGAACTGCCAGAGTCACTTGTTCAAGAGGTGAATGATTTTATAGACTTTTTGCTCCTCAAATACAACAGTGAATTGCCACAGCTTACTGAATCCGACTTTTCTGACTATTTAAAGAATTTAGAAGCCTACGAAGAAAAGTTAGCTCGTGGAGAGATTCAATGGTAGGATCTTCATCAGTAAATCCAACATATACAAGAGGAGATATCGTGTTATGCGATTTGAATCCGGTAGTTGGTACAGAGCAAGCTGGTATCAGACCTGTTGTCATCTTACAGATTGACCGTGCTAATGCAGTAAGTCCTCATACTATTATGGCACCGTTTACTACGAAGATTCGTCGCGCTCTTTTACCTTCTCATGTATTTGTTCCATCTGGAGTTGGGGGGTTAAATCAAGATTCAGTAATACTTTGCGAACAGATTCGAGTGATCGACAAATCTAGAGTTATTAGGGTAATCGGTCATTTAGATGAAAATTATATGGATGATCTGGCAGTAGCCATGCGTGCGATTTTAGGTTTGTGAGCGATCGTACTTAGTTATTGACAATCAAAGCGCACTCTTGGATCGTCTATAGGCACAAATTCATAAGCAGAGTTATTGCTAGACGGGACTACTGCTACCAATTGAATAGTTGACTCCTTGCGATCGCCATTTTTATCAAAACTGATGTTACCTGTAGCTCCAAAAATCTTAAAACTAGGGTTAGCCAAAGCCTTTTGGACACTAATGCGGGTTGGTTGTGGCAGAGTTTTTAAGGCTTCTATCACCGCACGAGTTGCATCATAAGCTGAGGCCGTATTGGGACTGACTGGAGCTCGCCATAACATTTCACTATCTTTTGGAAATTGTTGATTTGGACTGTTCAATCTATGCCAAAAAGTAGCTATAACCAGGCGGTATACAGATTCTTTTCCAGCCTCCTTCAATATCCGAAAATTGTAGACGCTATCTCCTCCTACCATACAATAGCCATAGCGATTTGCTTTGATCGCGTTTATCGCTTGGTCACGAGTTGAGACATTCGGAAATAAAACAAGCCCTGTAGCTTCTAGTTTTTTGGCCTTATCTACAGCTATATCTGGCTTGAACAAAGGGCTAGATAAATCAAATTCCTCGACTATCTTTCCACCACTAGATATGAAGTTAGTCTGGAATTGATCCCGGAGAGATTGGCTATAAGGATTTCCAGGATTGTAAAAAACTGCCACTGTCTGCTGACGGACTCTATTAAGCAAGTAACTAGACAAGCTTTGGGCAGCTACTCGATCGCTAGAGACGCTGCGAAATATAAAATCCCCCGATTTTGAGATATCTTCAGATGTACTTGTAGGAGACACTAATACTAATTTTTCCTTTTCATAAACAGGAGCAGTCTTGAGAGTTACTGAACTAGAAAAGTGACCGACCACAGCTAAGATATCGGATTTAGCGGTAGCGGTCAAAACCGTGGCTATCTCAGTACCCTGGTCTTCTTTGTCAGCATCATCTGCGATCGCCACTTTCAGACTCTTACCATTAATTTTTTGTCCCTGATTGACCTGATCTTGAGCTTGGGCAACCCCTCGCAGAAGTTCCTGCCCCGATTGGTTTACATCGTCAGTACTGCTATTGAGAGGGGCGACAACCGCGATCGTGTAAGCAGGCAAATTTTGGGCTGCGATCCGAGCGTTATTGAGATAAATTAAAGTTTCCGGATCTCTGGCTTCTTTTTTCCTTGCCTGCTCGAATAAGCTAATTGCTTCACTGTACTTACCGTCAGCGAATGCTTTAACCCCATTTTGCTTTTCTGATAGTATCGAGCCGGGAATTAGGATTTTTTCCCCCTCACTTAAATGATTTTCCGCCGGAGCGATCGCTTGTTGTGATTTGATAGTTGGTTGTGAGGTGAGTAATTGTGAAAAAACGATCGCACCAGCCAATGTTGCTACAGCTAATCCCAACCACAAGATTTTCTTGCGACTAAAACGGAATACCTGCGACATCAACTGAGTGAATTGAGAAAATATAACTTTCCACCACGGTGTGTTTGGAGTATCGATCAGTGTCAAAGCTTGCAATGCCTCAGATGCCGACTGATACCGAGCGTTGAAGTGATAGCGCACCATTTTGTCTAAAATGTTTGCTAACTCAGGACAAACCTGTGCCCAATGACGCCAAATCACTTCACCATCTGAATCTGTTTTTATTTGACTGGAAGGATTTAACCCGGTGAGTGCTTGAATGCCAATCATTCCTACAGCATAGATATCGCTGCTCAATCTTGCTTGTCGATTGCCTTGTTCGGGAGGCATATAACCGGGCGTCCCAATTGAAATTGTTGGGTTCACTGACCCCGCAGACTCTTCCAAGGTACTGATTTCTTTAACTGCTCCAAAGTCAATTAAAACCAGCTTTCCATCTCGCCGACGGCGAATTATATTAGCAGGTTTAATATCCCGGTGAATCACTTGCTCGCTATGAACAAATTTAAGAATTCCCAGGATTTCCTGCAACAGGCTAATCACCTCGTCTTCTGGCAATCGATTGCCTATTTGCAGTTCTTCGCTGAGAGTGTTGCCTTCAATAAACTCTTGAATTAGGTAGAATTTTCCTTGTTTAGAACAACTATTAAACAGCTCGGGTATCTGAGAGTGCGTCCCTAAGCGTTTCAAAACTTGAGCTTCTATTTTAAATCTATGTTGAGATTCTTCCCAGATGGCTGGAGCGCTAGATAACGGTATAAGTTCTTTGACAACAACTTGCTGAGATGGATTATTTTTATCTTCAGCTAGATACGTCTTGCTAAATCCTCCATGCCCCAATTCGTCTATAATTTTGTATTGACCGCCAATCACATCCCCTGGATTTAGATTCATAGGGTTTAGCTAAAGCTTTGATTTGGTAATTTAAGTGATGATAATTATGCCACACAATATAAATTGTTGCTACTTAAGAGTGCTGTCTAACCCTTTCAAGCCCTGCCATGCCTCCTGTGCGGATGGGTAACGCTGTCTTCTGACTCCTTCCACTGCTCGCATTCTATCAGTTCTTGACTCAAATCGTGACCCGCGATATATTCTTTGACTATATAGAAATCTTCTCCTCTTGGGTAGCTTTGTCCAGATTCCTATGAGCAGTATAGTAGCGATTTCAATCGCCGAACGAGCGAGGCGGTATCAAACCCGGATTTAGTATCAGTTACCCAGCGCAGTATTCTGCAACTTGCACAGAGCTTTAAGGACTTGTAAAATCTGGATGGAAGGTTCACAATCCATTAAATTTAGTAATGGCATCAACTTAAAAGTAGGTGGATTTCCCGACTGGATGTAGGCGAACTGATAGCGCGCTCCGTTTGTGACTAACCCCCAGACGGATGTTTGATACTCTAGGCTTTTATAAGCATACGTGAGTAACTGAGGCAAGCCGGCTAATACATCAATTAAGCTGTTTTTCGTTTCGATTACTAAAATCCAGAAATGTACACCTGTAGTTGTTAGTGTATTTTTGTCGATCGCCAAAAGATCCAAACGCCCTGTAATAGTTGTGTCTTCATCTTCTATAGTAATATCGGCGATGCCTTCTTCCAACAACATCTTAATTGGCGATCGATAAAAACCGGTCAACCGCACTAATATCAAATCCTCTCTTCATCGGAATAGTAAATTCCAGTAATATCGTTTCCGGTTGCATCGGAATGATTTAACCTTTCTAGAACACAGAGAACACAGAGGGAGATAAGAGAGATGAATAATTCCGATGCTACCGGATTTGATATAAAAAGTGAACAGTCAACAGTCAACAGTCAACATCATGAGGAGTGCAACAGGAATTGATATAACGGGCCAACGGATACTAACTTGACTTGGCCTTCAGAAACCTTGCCGTCTGTCAGGTAGCTATCAAAGTCTTCACAAGTTTGTATAAGTTCCTGTTGTTCAAATTCGGTTAAAGGTTCTAGGGATAATAACGGAGTGAATGAGCCGTTGGGCAATTTCTGAAGTTTTAGCAGGCCGATAACTTCATTGAGAGTTGGATTTTTAGCATTAAAAGCAATCATGGCCTAAGAACATTGAGATACGATAAATTATACCTCTCATTTTAGCTCGTGCAGTTTGCGCTCGCCCTCAATCAATCAATTCCGCTTCTTCAAAAATCTGTCTAGTCGTCAACTCCAAACCCGGCAACAACTCATCCAAAATCAATGTATTATCCGTATAAATTTGACTCGAACCATCGGGAAAAAAACTTCTAATTAAGATAGCTTCTGGATCTACTACCCAAACTCGCGGAATACCCGCCGCCAAATAATCTTTCGCCTTCTCTTCAAATTCCTTCATACTTTGATCCGGCGAGATAATCTCAATTACCAGTTCAGGAATTGCCGGACAAGCTTCATTTCGCCGCCAATTTTTCGGCAGACGCGCATAAGAAATATACGTTAAATCTGGAACAGATGCCCAATCTTTACCCTGACGTTTTAACAAAATTGCCCATTCTGGCAACACTCGCCCCTGTCCTTTACACCATGCACGAATTACGCGACACAAAGCTCCCTGTAAACTGGAATGAAAAAATTTAGGAGACATTTTAGGAACTGCTAGACCATCTACCAATTCATAATATACATCTCCGTCGGGCAAATCTAGAAATTCTGCTAAAGTGAGTTTAGTTCCGATGCCTACCATGACTCCTAGCCCTCTTGCTAATTAGTTGATAGATGTATTATATAAAATTTTCCAATTTTTCTAGTACGCAGATATCCCACTTTTTAAAGAAGTCGGGTATCTACAACAGATTCCACCTTCATCGAGTACACCCCGCTCCCCGAAGGGACACGGCATTGCCGTGTCCCTTCCGAAACCAGAAATACGCTGTAACAGTCCTCAAACAATCCCCAACCCTTCATTTCAACCAAGCCCGATGAGCCATCAAAGCCGAAAACGGCTGCACTCCCCGCAACTGATTCGACAGCGGTAAATGCCCTCTAGGCGCGCTCAAATCCCAAATAAATTCTTGCGGGTAGCGCGTCCAATTATTCCCCTTTTTCCAGCCAATTAGCGGCCACAACTTATCCCAATTCTTGCCCGAACTCAGCCAAATTTCTCGCTGTACCGAAAAGCCGAATTTGCCTTCGGAATGAACTTTCCACAGCATATTAATTGTTTGTAAATCTGCTACGGGCAAACTTTCAACTTGGGTAAAATACAGCCACTTTCTCACGGAAGCTGTTTCACCAGCCAATTCACAAAGCTTGTCTAAAGTCAAGCGATCGGCTTCTTGAAATTCCTGTAACACCAATAATTGTTGTAGCGGAGTGTAATCAATGTTAGAGTCCGATCGCAGCGGCACAACCCCAGTCGGAAAATTCGCTTGCAAAAACTCCGTCGCTCTCGGAGAGTCAGCGCTGTACAAAACTTGGTAAGCCTTACCCATTACCGCAGTCGGTTCGTCCGACTTGCGCTCTAATAAAAATTCCATCAATACATCCCAACCGGAATCTGCTATGTGTTGTTGTAGCAGTTGCAGTTGAGTTTTTTCCGAACCCGATCGTAACTGAGAGCGGAGTTCGGCTGTATCGGCCGCCGAGTCTAATGGAGAAGTAGAAATCGAGTCAGTCATGAGAAACTATCAGCTATCAGCTATCAGCTATTAGCTGAAGCCCTGGTTTTCCCCCATTGTACAACGGTACTGACTCCGATTCACTTCTCTGTACGATCGATGCCTGCGCCCAACCTGGCCTAGTTTAGCCGAGCCACTTAAAAGAGTTTTTCTTGAGCCTAATCGTCCACGATCGCAGCCCATGCAGAGAACGAAGGCGGAAAATAGTTGATGTCATATTCCGAATCTTCCCACTCTTTCACCCAAAGCGGCACGGCGCCGGGGCGAGGAGTTGCCACAAAGGTGCGTTCTTTGGCTTCGATCGTGTGAAATAGCTGTTTCAAAGTATCTCCCCGATCCAAAGCTTCGCTGAGGATGTCGTCCAAGTCAGGATCGACCCGCTTGACCCGATTTTTGTCCTCCTCAAGCCACAGAAGTTTTAAAGACTTCAGATCCCTCGGACTGAGAATGCTCTTGTAGTAGACGCGCTTGAGGGTAGCTACCGGCTCTAAAGAGCGTTCGATCCGGCGAATTTGCTGAACTCGCAGGTAGTGCCATTCCGCTAAACGCTTGCGTTCCGAAGGCGGGATAACTCCCTTCCCCGTTGCGTGTTTGTAGTCGTAGTTAACCAAACTGCAAGCCATATTCGCCAGCAGGTGAATTAACTTTTTTTCTTTGGGTGTCGCCTGACGCCGTTCCTCGGTTCGTGTCAATACCCGCTGTCTGCGAGTAGTTTCGAGAGTATTTTCCATTGGGTTTTTACGAGATGAAATACGATTGTGCCAGATCCGAATCCCGAACATCAGAAGGTAAGGAAGTCCAGACGCGGGGAAACTCCACCGACTGACTCGCCTCACCTGTTTATTTTCCTATCTACCGTTCTTTGAAACTGACTCCAACCCCCGCCGGCATTAGGTAGACTGATATTAGGAGCGACTTTTAACCGCCTCGGATAGAGGCGGTTGCGACAACAACCACAACCACAAACACAACCGCAACCGCTCTCAAGCGAACCCCCCAGAGCGCCAATTATTTCCTGCCGCCTTTACCTGTCTTTACTTCTTCTTCGTTCCCATCCTCATTCGTTCCAGTGTAGTTGAAGTCGGGACGACTCTCCCAAGCCGTCAAACTGCTGGCTGATGAAGGTTGTGGGGCGATCGCCATCGCCTTGGCACTGCCTGCTGGGAAAAAGCCGATGCCGCCGGAGGCAATTACCGCTAATACTAAGATGCTGTTTTTCATGTTCGATGACCCTGATTTCCGTAGATTGACACTTTTTGGCAAACCCGATCGATCAGAAGTGGGTCGATGCAATAGCCCACTTGTCTTCTGATAAATCTGCCTGCCATAATCAATTTAGACAGGCACACCCGCTTGCGATCGAAAACGCCGGAAGTGACGTGTTACTAATGTCCACGATCATCCACCAACCGGAATTTTTCGGGTAGTGGAGCGAAAGCCATCAGGGCGTCGATCCATCAGGGAGTTATGCCATCAGGGTGCTAATCCATCGGGTAGTTAAATCATCAGGGCGCATCTTCTACAACTAGCCACAGACTTAACTTTTATAGTTGAGCGAGTGGTTAGAGGCGCACTGACAGCGCCTTTAAGAATTAAACTTTTTGTGGATTCGTCCCGAAAAGTTTGTCCTTAAGAATCCCCGCGCTTGCGGAAGCCCGGGAAGTGTCAGCAGCATGGAATTCCATGCAATCTAAGTCAACTAAAAAAACGCAGATTAACGATATCTCCCACTCAAGCAGTCCTCAGCAAAACGCTGGGGTTTTTTATTGGCAGTCACCCGGCCAGCCTTTCGATCCGGCATTCGGCAGCCGGAGCTGAAGGCAGAACGTTGACGGCGCTGCGGTTATGAGTTTCCCTGGCAACATCATACCACCGGATGAATTTTAAAGTATTATTGTAAAAAAATGTGAACAAAAAAGAGTTTTGGCGTTCTCAATCCGGTTGAGTGAAAATTAATATAATTATGTGAACGAGTGTAAAGAATCAGGTGCCTGGGATACGATCGCCCGACGATCGCAGGATTTGGGGCGAACGGTTGCAAAGATACGGTAAAGATTCAGAAGGAGAAAGGTGAGTTAATAGACAATACAGAAAGATGAACAAAAATTTTTAACCGTAGTAAGACAAGTTCAAAAAAAAATGCAACAGCAGGCCAACTGCAAACCCTTATTGAATAAGTCATTCCCAATTCTTCAATCTCAAATCTAAAATGGTATAAGCTGGCAATAATTGTAATTTGTAACCTTTCGATCCTCGCACAGCATAGAGGCGCAGCATCTTGATGAATTCGCAGATGACAGCATCCGTCAACCCAACCTACCAATATCAAGTCGGAGGATATTTGCCTGCCGGTGCGCCCACCTATGTCAGGCGATCGGCAGACAGCGAACTCTACGAAGGACTCAAAGCCGGACAATTCTGCTACGTGTTGAGTTCGCCACAAATGGGAAAGTCCAGCCTGCTAGTGCAAACGGCCAAAAAGTTGCAAGCAGAAGGTACAGCTTTTGCCGCCGTCAACTTGAGAAGCATCAGCAGCCCAGACATCTCCCCCCAGAAGTGGTACGCCGCCATCATGTACCGCATCGCCAGCAGTTTGCACCTGACAAACAGGTTTGATGCCATCAAGTGGTGGAACGATCGCGAACTGCTGCCGCCGCTGCTGCGATTGGAGATATTTATCGAAAAAGTTCTGCTAAAGTCAATTCGGCAAAAGCTGGTAATTTTCATAGATGACATTGACAGCACCAGCCGCCTGAATTTCAGTACCAGCGATTTTTTTGCTTTGATCCGGGCTTGTTACTCCAAGCGGGCAGAGCAACCGGAATACGATCGCCTGACTTTTGCGGTTCTCGGAGTAGCAGCCCCGTCAGAATTGATGCGAGATCAAAGCTGCAACCCTTTTAATATTGGACGGCCGATTCATCTAAGCCGATTGCAACTGCAGGAAAGTTTGCCGCTAGCAAAAGGATTAGCACTCAAAGCTTTTCGCCCTCAAAGAGTGCTCCAAGAAATATTAGCTTGGACGGGCGGTCAACCGTTTATGACTCAAAAGCTGTGCCACTTGGTACTTGAATACGGGCCTTTTATTGGCAGAAATTGCGAATCCCAGCAAGTTAAAAAACTGCTCAAACACAGAATTCTCAAAAATTGGGAAGAAGAAGACGAACCCCAACATTTAACAGCAATTCGCGATCGCATTTTCCACAGCCGCTGCAACCTCACCCGGCTGTTAACGCTGTACCAGCAAATTTTGCAACCGCCAGACCGGAAAAAACCGGGGGAAGCAGCGGGAGTACCTGCCGATTACTCTCCCGAACAAATCGAATTGCAACTGTCAGGATTGGTTGTTAAATGTCAGGGTAAATTAATAGTTGCCAACCTAATTTATCAGTCTGTTTTCAATCAATTTTGGGTGGAAAAAGAACTGGGAAATCTGGCTCCGTACCGCGAGGCGCTGGCAGCATGGCTGGCTTCCGATCGCGCAGATAAATCCCAGTTACTTACCGGGGAAAGTTTGCAGTCAGCTTTGGATTGGGCGGCGAACAAACAACTAAGCCAAGAACACTATTGGTTCTTGAATCCCGGAACTTTTCGGGAACAACCGACAGTCGCGGAGGCACAAGTTGCAGACAGCAGTGCAGACACCGATTCCGACAGCAGCATTCTCACCCCGCCCTCAGATACTGTTCAATCCGGCAGCAACGAACAGAGATTGTACGATCACATCGTCTCCTGCGTGCAAAAAGAATCCCCCGCACAGGTGATCGAGCGGTTCCGAAAGCTATTTATCGACGGCATGGGCTATCCCGATCGCGAGATTGAAGCAACTTTGTACAGTATAGTCTCCGTCAAGCGATCGGATCGGGAGTTTAAATATATCCTCCACCGCTGCTGCTACATCCCGATCAACCGCTGGCAATTGCACTCACAAAATAAATTGGCGATCGCCAATTTGGTAGCTTTATTTAAGCAGACTTCTCCCCGATTCGGGATGGAATTTTACATAGTCAAGCGCTTGCAAGAACAAATAGCCTTCTTTACTAAAAGTGAAGAATTCCAGACCCTAGAGCGCTTAGTAAAAGCCGTAGATCGAGAGCCGGAACTGCAGAAACAAGATATTCATTCTCCTTTGGGCGAATTGATTTCTCGGTATCCTTATTTGTACGGGCATTCTCTGCTGAGCAAGGACAGCATTGAGGAAGACCAGCAAACCATCAAAAAACTGGAATTTCAAAGACAGCGACAATTTGAAAGAGATTTCTCTCAATATTTAAATTATTTGGTTGAGCCGAGAAATACAGAAATCGGAATTGTGCAGCCGGCGGCTAATCCCACTCTTTTGAACGATGCGGAACTGCACTTAGCTGTCAGGGAATTTGCCGGGAAAGTAGCAGGCGATCGCAGTTACAAAGAATCGGCTCAGTTTTTCCTGAGAGATGCCAGAAAGACTCCATCTTACCAATCATTTAAAGTTGATCTATACGAATATTTGATATCTTCGGTAGAACCCGAATACGGCGGGCGTCAATTTAACGATCGCTTGTACAAGCACATCAAAAATACATTGCCCGAAAATGACTCGGTGAAATTAAATAATCTATTGTTAGTTCGGACTTGCCACCAATTGTTCAACTTCTTAGTAGTGGAAAATTCCCAACATCCCAGCCACTACGTTTTTTACGACTTGGTGCACAACCTCGGCCCCAGTCGGACAATGGGTTTACTGCTCAAACTCGTACTGCTTTCGGGCAAAGTCAAACCAGAGTTGGAGAAGCGATTTTCTGTTTTGTTCAATCACTATGAAGGTAAAGGTTCTGATGAAATTATGTGGTTTGTCAAATCATTGGAAAATTTAAATGTGGCTTTGGTTGTGAATTTTGGTAAGACGGATTTGTCTTTAGTTAAACAGCATCTGATTTTGAATTGAAAACAAAAGATATCGAGCTGAGTTATATAATAGTATTAAATTAAAAAAATCCAGGAAAAACAAATGAAAGCCTTTGAAGTCACAGGAACGATCGACGAAAAAGGTCAATTATTGCTCGATCGACCTTTAACACTAGACACTCCGGGCCCCGTGCGAATCATTCTCCTTCTTCCCGAACCTACAGATGAAGCTGAAGACGACCCCGATGATACTCCAGTGGAAGAAGTAAAAGCCAGTCTCAAAAGA
>JAUBOH010000036.1:0-8856 GCA_036700145.1 Microcoleus occultus BM001215366 | reverse complement strand
CCCCGATGATACTCCAGTGGAAGAAGTAAAAGCCAGTCTCAAAAGAGCGTTGCAGGAAGCTAAAACTGGGCAGCGAATACCTCTTTCTCAAATGTGGGAGGGCATAGATGTCGAATGAACCCGAGCTCGTTCAAATCGACTTAACGCCTGAGTATAAGCGAAATTTGCGTGAATTATCCAAACGATTTCGCCAAATTCGGCTAGATACTGGGCCAGTTATTGAGCAACTACAAGCTGGCAATTTTATTGGCGATCGCATTCCCGGAATGGGCGAAGATTATATCATCTTAAAAGTCAGGGTGAAAAACAGCAACATCCAAAAAGGGAAAAGTGCAGGATATCGCATGATTTATCGAGTTGAATCACCCGTCAGCGTACTTTTGTTAACCATTTACTCAAAATCGGATCGAACAGATATCAGTCTCAACGAAATCCGCAACATCATCGCCGACTTTGATGAAAGCGAATAGCCGTGTATTATTATTAATTTTATGATTAGCTATCTCAAAGGCACTGTCGCCGATATCGCCAAAGGCAGCAACCGCGTCATCTTGACTCTCGAAGTCAATCAAATCGGCTATGAAATCCAAATTTTGCCCCGTGTGACCGGTCAATTGCCGCCCTCCGGCGAAGTCGCCCAAATTTTTACTCACCAGCAAGTTAAAGAAGACCAAATCGTATTGTACGGTTTTGGCAGCGCGGCAGAACGCGATTTGTTTCGGCAGTTAACGAGTGTCAGCGGCGTTGGGGCACAACTGGCGATCGCCCTTTTAGACACTTTAGGAATGCAAGATTTAGTCCAGGCGATCGTCGGCGGTAACACCCGCATCCTTGCCAAAACCCCGGGCGTGGGCGCAAAAACCGCCGAACGTCTCGCCCTCGAACTCAAAAGCAAACTCTCGGAATGGCGACAGCAGGCTGGTTTGACAACAGCCGTCGCCGCCGGAGTCCCCGCAGCTATTCAAGAAGAAGTGGAGATGGTGTTGCTGGCAATGGGTTACACTGGGGCTGAAGTCTTGCAAGCGCTGCAAACCCTCAGTCAAGACAGCAGTTTGTCCGCCAAAGGTAACGCTGAAGATTGGATACGCGAGGCGATCGGCTATTTGAGCCGATAAAAACCTAAATTCAGCCCGACCAACAAACCCATCCTTGGCAAAAATCTGATCCGGCGTTGTCCATTCCCTGTGGTACAATTGCAGATTGTGACATCGTACAAAAAAACATAAAATCAATTCATGCCACTTACACAACAGCGCAAACTAGAAATCATGGGCGACTACCAAACCCATGAAACCGATACCGGTTCAGCAGATGTCCAAGTCGCCATGCTGACCGATCGCATCACCAAACTCAGCGCCCACCTGAAAATCAACCAAAAAGACTTCGCCTCCCGGCGCGGTTTGATGATGATGATCAGCCGCCGCAAACGCCTCCTGGCTTACATCCAAAAAGGAAGTGTCGAACGCTACAAAGCATTGATCGCCCGTCTGGGAATTCGCGGCTAAACACCAGGGCCAAAATTTGCGACAATATTCCTTAGCCTTGGACAAACACCAAGACTTATAGAATACAAGTTCGAGATTTCAGGTTAGAGATAGAATATGTCCTCCGAACCACCCCGCCAACGCTTACCGTTTGAACCGATCGCAAATCGCAAAAAAACGCCCAAAAAGCCCGCCGAAACCGTAGAAAACCCAGTCAAAGAAGACAAGCAGCCCCAAGCAAACAAAACCGGGGACAAACAGTCACAATCCATCCCAGAAGTTGTCAGCAAACGCATGATATCGCGCATCGCCTTATTTTGCGGCGTACCGACACTCCTGGGAATTTCCACATTTTTTGTGAGTTATTTAATTGTCAGCAAGGGCTTGTTTGACCTACCCAACACAGCAGTCTTATTAGTAAGTATGGGCTGTTTTGGTTTAGGCGTTCTGGGATTGAGTTACGGAGTTCTTTCAGCTTCCTGGGATGAAGAAGTTTCGGGAAGCAGTCTGGGGTGGGAAGAATTCAATACTAATTTTGGACGGATGCGAGAAGCGTGGCGCGCCGCTAAACCAAAAAGTTAGTTATTAGTCATTTATCGATCTGACAAATTAAAAACAAGTTTGTAGTAAGGACTTCAGTCCTTTCAACGTTAAATCAACAGCAAGGACTAAAGTCCTCACTACAAACAGCCCGATCGCCCTGACATCTATTTTTCGCATTCCATCCGTGTCATAATGCGTGTCTTAGCCGCAACACAACAGAAAAAAATATGATTATTGTAATGAAAGCCGGCACTCCAGAAGCCGAGATCGATCGCCTAGACGAAGAGCTCCGCACTAGCTGGGGCTTGACACCAGAAAAAATCGTCGGGCGTTACAAAACCGTCATGGGTTTGGTGGGCGACACCGTTGAGCTCGAACCAATGCAACTGCGCGAAATGAGCACCTGGATTGAAGAAGTGCTGCGAGTTGAAAAACCCTACAAACGCGCTTCCCTAGAATACCGCCAAGGAGAACCCAGCGCCGTAGCAGTTGCTACTCCTTTGGGAACCGTGACGATCGGTCTCAATCACCCGATCGCGATCGTAGCAGGCCCTTGCTCGGTCGAAAACGAAGAAATGATTGTCGAAACGGCAATGCGCGTCAAAGCTGCTGGAGCTCATTTTCTGCGCGGTGGCGCGTACAAACCGAGAACTTCCCCCTACGCTTTCCAAGGCCACGGCGAGAGTGCTTTGGGATTGCTAGCTGCGGCGCGGGAAGCTAGCGGTTTGGGAATTATTACGGAAGTGATGGATGCGGCCGACTTAAGTGCGATCGTGGAAGTAGCAGACGTGGTACAAGTCGGCGCGAGAAATATGCAGAATTTCTCACTGTTGAAGAAAGTCGGAGCTCAAGACAAACCAATTTTGCTGAAGCGCGGCATTTCCGCCACCATTGAAGAATGGTTGATGGCAGCCGAG
Organism: Microcoleus occultus BM001215366; assembly: GCA_036700145.1. Lineage (GTDB taxonomy): Bacteria > Cyanobacteriota > Cyanobacteriia > Cyanobacteriales > Microcoleaceae > Microcoleus. The sequence goes on along the minus strand of JAUBOH010000036.1, from coordinate 5,912 downwards.
TATATCATGGCTGCTGGCAATCCGAACGTGATTTTGTGCGAGCGCGGCATTCGCGGCTATGACAGGCAGTATACGCGGAATACGCTCGATTTGTCGGCGGTTCCAGTATTGCGAACTCTGACTCACTTACCGATTATGGTTGACCCCAGTCACGGCACCGGTTGGGCGCAGTTTGTACCGTCAATGGCGTTTGCTTCGATCGCCTCGGGTACAGATTCCCTGATGATAGAAGTGCACCCGAATCCCAAAAAAGCTTTGTCTGACGGGCCGCAATCTTTAACACCGGATCAGTTCGACAAGTTGATGGAAGAATTGGCGGTGATTGGTAAAGTCATGAATCGTTGGCCGCAACCAGTGCCTGTTTTGGCGTAGAAAGATCAATCAGTAGGCGATAGCCCAAAAAAACCGTAGTATCTACAAGGTACTATGGTTTTTTTTGCATTGACGCTCTACTCATTGAGTTATATCGTGTGCGATCGATTAACCGCAGTAAGATTAGTTCGTAGTGCGGACTTCAGTCCGCTCCCTCTTGCGGACTGAAGTCCGCACTACGAACGAACCGTTTTTATTACAAGTAATCGACCGGGCGTGATATTAGCGATCGCTTCGATCTAAGATTATTTCAATTTGACTCTGTACTTGTTCCAATTCCCGACGTTTGTCAGCCAGCCAAACCTTTTGGGCTTCGCATTCTGCTTGATTTTGGCGATCGCACTTTTCCTGCTGTTCTAATAAATTCTCCCACAGCGAGATCGCTTTTGACATCACACCGCTACTTGTCTCAACTCTTTCTTCAAATACTGCAATAATTCTTTCTTGTATGTTATCCAAAATCGACTGCGAAGATTCATCAAAATTCTTAAACCCTAACTCGCAAACTTTTTCCTTGATTTGACTTTTAACTGTATCGCCATCTAAGAAACTCCAGCCCAAACCTCCACCAAGACCCGCAACTATTGTCCCTAAAATTACTGGGATAATACCAAGTGGAAGAGCGATTAACACAGCAGCCGCGACAGCACCAATTCCCAAACCGCCCATGAATCCGCCGTCGCCAATATCATCAATTGATTCAGCAATCCCGCTTCCACCGATACCAATTTCACCCAGATTACCTGCTATTGCTAACTTATTAAATTGACTGACAAGGTTACTACTCAGTTGCTTATCTAACTTTTGAAATTCCTGCCGAATCGCATGAATTTCTTCATTAATTTGACTATTTAAATCTCCCATATTTCCTTGTAAAACAGACTGTATTTTTTTTGTAGCCCAATCTTCTATTTCTTGCGTAATATCTCGAACAAATTGGTCGGAATAATCTTTTGTCAGCTCGTTTTGACTCCACAACATATGCGAATGCTCAGAAGTCCAGCCATCGCTTTTTGTAATCAGGCGTTGTCCCAATCCTTCCACCCATTCATTCCAAGATTCAACTGCTTCTTCTACACATTTCTCCATCAGTTCATCCGCTAAAAGTTTGATTTTCACATCGCGACCGCTAACTTCCGCCATTTGTTCAAAAATCTTCGCCTTATCTCCTTGAGAAACTGTCAACTTTCCTTCTAACATTTCCCTATATTGACTCAATTCAGCGCCGCCAGTGTCAATGATTTGCTTAATTCCGGCGGCAGATTGCTGAAGTGCGATCGCCCCCCGTTCAACTGTCAAAAACTGTTCCAGAGATTTGGTAAAATCCTGAAAAGATTTCACATACTCATTTTCCGTCCCGTCCAAAATTGCCTCAAGTGCAGATTGAGCCGAAATAAAATGAATTCGGTTTTCACCCACAATCAAAATTTGCTCTTTAACAATCTTTTCTACCCTTTCTCTTACCTGCTTGCGGCTTCCTTCCCTACGCAGCAAATCGGCAAAATTAACTAAAATAAAAATACTCTTCGCAGCTTCGCCATCTTTCCCGGAATTCAACTCTTTTTTCAAATACAAAAGCAGTTCCCGCTCTTTTTCTGTCAAAGCATTTTGAGCGTGAGTCAAAAAAATCACCGCATCAGTTGTTTTGAGAACCTGTTCGGTAACTAACGTGCGTTCCGCTTGTTCGTTCAATCCGGGAGAATCAATAATTTCTACACCATTGGTACACAATTCGAGATTCGGATGCTCGAAAATGATTTCTTGGATTTCTGAATTGACAATTTCATCTCCAAAAGAACCTAAAGCCGCTTCCTCAGAAATCGAGGCTTTATCTTTATATTGCTCAGGTGAAATCTCCTCTTCACGTCCGTCTTTGTATTTGCAGATCACCCGCTGCTGCGGCCCGTATTTCAAAACAGTCACCGTACCGCTACAGGGAATATCCCGCACGGGTTGAATTTCTTCGCCCAGCAAAGCATTGAGTAAAGTAGATTTTCCTTTACTAAACTCGCCGACAACAGCAACGCGAAAACATTGAGATTGCAATCTCTGAGATACTTTCGTTACTTCTTCTGTTAAATTAGGAGATAGCACGTTGCGATCGATTCCATCTTGCAGAGTTGAACCGAGTTTTTCACAAACAGCATCAAGTTGTTGCCGATATTCCTTAAATTTTTTCAACTCCTGATAGGACGAAACTGAATACTTTGGATTGCTTTCCTGTTTCGGTTTTGGTGGTAAATGTTGGAGAATGTGACTAGCAGCACGGACAAACATAGAATCGAGAGCTTGAAATCGTGCTGGATCGAGTAACGAGTGAACTTCTGCTAAAGCTGCTGTATCGCTGATTGCTTGACTGCTAAAACTCGCTTCCAAAACAGTCAAAAATCGCCCGTCGATTCCGAGTCTGTTGGCGATGTTTTGCAAATACTGTTTTTCGCGTTCCTCTATTGTCCCATCTGCCGCCGACATTTGATACCCAAAACTAATCAGCAGCAGTTTTTCCTCCTCAGAAAAACACGCTGTCAGCGCTAGCAACGCTGTCACTTTATTGTAAACTTGCCGGTCTTGCACGCTCTTAACCATCGGCATTACCAATGGGCGCAAACTGTTGTTAGCCGGAATAAGTTCCGTAAAAGTTGTCCGCAATCGCTGCTTTTCCTCAGCACTTACCGTACCGTCGGCATGAATGACTCCCAACAACACCGTCACCAGCGCCGCCAGAAAAAGCAGAGGCGGAGTAATATCCTCTTTTCGGAGTTTTTGCCCAGTCAGCAGCGAAACAAGCTCAACCGTTTGCGAACTAATTAGCGAAGTGTCCATTTGCAGGGCCTACTGATAATTTTTTTTTATTTAAACTATCATAATATATTAGTTATTCTGTGGTTTGCTACCAGGGTAAAAATTGATGATGAACTTTGTATTTCCCGCAGCGGTACAGGCTGCGATCGAGGCTGGCAAGTACGTACAAGTGTTTACATCGGCTGGAGTGCCGATCGGCATGGCGAGAGATGCAGCGACGGGAGAGTTCGTCGCCCATGCTGTGGGTGCGGCCCTCAACAACAGCCCTCTCTCCCCCTTAGTGTCTCCCGTGCAGCTTGTTATGGGCGGCTTGCAGATGCACCAAACGCAAATGGGCTTTCAAGCCGTCCAAGCCAGTTTGGGTGTGCTGCAAGCGACAACAGCCGTCATTGGTGTCGGAACTTTCGCCGGGGTAGCCTTGTCAGCGGTGAATTTGCACCAAATATTGAAACTAAAAAAAGCGGTAGAGAGGCTGGACGTTAAAGTAGAAAAAGGATTCATCAACTTAGAAGAACTTTTGAAAGGCCAAGGCGCGGAAATTAAGCAATTAATTGCCGAAGTGGTTGCAGATATAAAATTTGACAACCATCGTTTAGTGTTAGTGCGGGCTTACGGGTTATTTAATCAAGCAATTCAACGAATGCGATCGGCTTTGCAACTCCAAGATATCAACCGCCGCAATGCTGAAATTGATGCAGCGCGGGGGATGCTGTTTGAAGCTTTAGCAGACTACAGAAACCCGCATTTGTTGGCAGAAACCTGTGCGGCGGGACAGTTGCGGCGGTTAGAGTGCAGTTGGGCGATCGAGCAAAGTATTATTGGCACGTATCAGGTGCAGAATGAATTTGGTGCTGCGGGCGATCGTATTTCTCAACTTCAACAAAAAATCCGTCAAGACGGCCTCGGTATTATACAATGCTGTGACTCAGACGAAGAGCTTGACTTTCTTTTTCCTGAAATTACGCGAATTCACAATCACGATTTAGCCGCATTAGACATTTGGCTTAATCAGATTGAATGGATGAAAGCTTTGCCGCCAAGTGAGTTAAAGCAGTTACAGAGTGCTGATTTCAGTAAATCTGACTCGGCTGTTATTGGCGAGAAAAATTCAACCGCGACAGCTTTAGCAATCCCAGACGAACAGTTATTTTATGAAAAATTGCGGCCGAAGTCTCATTTTTATGCGCTTCGCACTCAACTGGAATGGATGCTCGATCGGCAGCGACGTGAAGAGTATGAAGGTTATATCATTAAGCAAGGGGAAATAGCAGGTCATAAAAGTTTAGTATTGTCGAATTTGGAGAAAGCATCAGATTTGGCTGTTGCTAATCTTTTTTACTATTTCAGAATCCGGGATGAATCTGAAGACGAATTAGAATTAGAGTTCGATGAAACTACAACGGATACCAATACTCCTACCGTTGTTGCAGAATCTTCCCAAAGCGATAAGGTTAAGCAGCAAATTTATGAAAAAGTCAAAGGCGTGGTTGCCGAGCAGCTAGAAATTGATGCAAGTGAAGTCACCCTCAACACTAATTTCACCGAAAAGGTAAAACCAAATTATCACCCTAACCCTGGTAATTCTGGGTGGTCAAGTTGTTCAAGTGGTTCTGGTTTTGGATTAGACATGGATAAAGTAGAGGTAATCATGGCGATCGAGGAGGAATTCGACATTGACATTCCCGATGAAGCTGCGGAGAATATAGAAACAGTTCAACAGGCTGTTGATTACATTTACAAAAAAGTTGCTGTTTAAAAAGCAAAGACATTAACCCAGTTCAAATTCCTGAAACAGAAGAAAGCACTAGAAAGACTTCAAGCTTTCATGTAATACCAACTCTGAAGAGCGATCAGTGTAGGGACACGGCAATGCCCATAGGTGTCAACTTAAGATTAAAACCCTTGATAAATCTCGTTTTTACCTGAATCCAGATCCCCCTAAATCCCCCTTAAGAAGGGGGACTTAAAGAGGCTTCCTGTCCCCCCCTTTTTAAGGGGGATTTAGGGGGATCTGGCCTTAATAGTCAAACAGCAGTCTATAACTACGTTTGACGTTAAGTTGACACTAATGGGCAATGCCGTGTCCCTACCAGGAACTCAGGCACAGCGGAAAACAAATACTGCACGAGCCATGTCATTCTTATTACAACAATAATCAAATAAAATGAAGTCTAAATCAGTTACACAAATCAGCGGTCTTCCCGGTCAATTAGTCGGTGCAGTTCCACTCCGAACCAGTGGAACAGGAACTCTTAAAATAGTTGGGGACACCTTACAAGGAAATTTTACTTCATTTTTTGGCTGAGAAATCAAAGAAATTGTTATTCCCATTCAAAATGTCAAAGCAGTTGAAATTGGGGAAGGCTGTACTTGGTGGCTGCTCGGACTCGGAATTTTAACCCTCGGGATATTCTTCATTGGTATTATCTTCATTGTGTTAGCTTTTGTGGTAAAACAGCGTTATATTGTCATTTACACGAGTAGAAATAATCTCATTCTGTTTTGTACGAAAAATGATAAAATTAACCAGTTTCGGAACGAAATTATAGAAGCTTGTCGTCCTAAACCTACCTATATTCCCCGTTCCTCTCAGTCTCCACCAGCACCACCTTCTTTAGCCAAAGTGATTGACACTTAGTTAAATTTAAGAGGGCGAGCGCTATTTCTACGAAAGTGCGATCGAACTTATTTTATTTAGATACAAAAGTGCGATCGGCTCTTCTCTTGAGGAAAGCACA
>JAUBOH010000035.1:16741-28344 GCA_036700145.1 Microcoleus occultus BM001215366 | reverse complement strand
GATTTAGCCAGCCGGAAGTAATAGTTCGCAAGCCTAACTTGCCGAGTTTTATGCAGATGCTGCGAATAGGAAGCGGCGATCCGTTTTATGCGGTAGTTGCTTACCGCCAAAGTTAGGATTTTTGGGCAGTAAGGACTTTAGGACTTTAAGTGAAGATTTAAAGTCCTAAAGTCCTTACTACAAACCGATAGAAAGCTACGCTCGTTAAGTTAGGATATATTTAATAGTTGCTCCTAAAATATGGAAAATCAACTTTTGCAGCGCATCACACTCGATCCAAATATCGGTCACGGAAAACCATGTATTCGCGGTCTCCGATATCCAGTAGAGTTGATTCTTGAATTACTCAGTTCTGGTATGAATGCTAAAGAAATTACAGATGACTATGACGATTTAGAATATGAGGATATTCTAGCTGTTTTAATGTTTTTAGTAAAAACTTAAATTTTGATAAAAATCTGAGGACTAAAGTCCTCACTACAAACCGATTTTTTAATAATAATTAAGTGGTACACCATTGATATGAAACCATATCAGCAAATAGCAATCGACGAATGCGGCGAACCTTTAGTCCCCATTCCAACAGAACACTTTGCCTTTGAAATGCCGCACCCTTATCAAAAGTTGGGAGCTCCCTATCACAACAGCAAAGCAGATTCGCCTTACTATTTGCGTCAAGGAGTTGTTGATAGTTTGATCGCAGCTAAAACTGAGCTACAGCAAAATTATAAAAATTGGAAAATTCTAATATTTGACGCTTATCGGCCGGTGGAAGTCCAGCAATTTATGGTAGATTATACTTTTAATCAAATTGCCCGCGCTCAAGGCTGCGAATTTCCGGTTCCCGAAGACAAATGCCAAGTGATTATAGAACACGTATATCAATTTTGGGCTGTGCCGACTATGGATCGCGCGACGCCTCCCCCTCACAGTACAGGTGCAGCTCTAGATGTAACTTTAGTGGATGAAAATAATCGGTTGATTGATATGGGTTCTGCAATTGATGAAATATCAGAACGTTCTTATCCCAATTATTTTGGTAGTAGCAATGAGCCACAAAAACAGGAATATCACCGACGCCGGCAAATATTAAAAGATGCGATGATAGCTGCTGGTTTTCAGCAGCATCCTAATGAGTGGTGGCATTTTTGTCTGGGCGATCAAATGTGGGCGTGGTTGACAAATCAAAACAATAGTGGTATTCAAGTTATCGCTCGATACGGCCGCTATTAAAAAGGGTGTGTAATTAAATCGGGACTGGCGCACTAAGCGGGCAAAAGAGAAACCGGGTTTTTTGACAAAAAACCTCAGCTTTTAGGCGCTGACTGCGACAAGAAACCCGGTTTGTGACACTCTGTGCGCTCTGGACTATAAAAGCTCGATCGACAGAAATCATTTCTATCAGCATACACGCAGGCTATTGCCAGCGGGGTAGCGGTGGTTTAAAATCAACGAGAGCGAACAAGTGCAGGCAAATCGAGTCGGCACCGCAAACCCTAAAGGATAACTCAGAGTTCACCCAATGAAAGCACTCATCCTCTCTGGCGGCAAAGGAACACGCTTGCGTCCCCTCACCTATACGGGTGCTAAGCAGTTGGTTCCTGTGGCAAATAAGCCGATACTGTGGTATGGAATTGAAGGAATTGTGGCGGCTGGGATTACGGATATTGGGATTATTATTAGTCCCGAAACCGGCGAAGAGGTGAAGGTGAAAACAGGAGATGGATCTCGCTTCGGTGCAAAAATTACTTATATTTTGCAAGCAGAGCCGGCGGGACTCGCTCACGCGGTGAAAGTGGCCAGACCATTTTTGGGCGATTCTCCGTTTATTATGTATTTGGGAGATAACTTAATTCAAAATCAGTTAGATCCGTTTTTAGAGATTTTTAACCAGCAAAAACTAGACGCTCTGATTTTGCTGCGTCCAGTTCCCAATCCCTCTGCTTTCGGTGTTGCAAAAGTTGATGAAAACGGGCGAGTTTTACAGTTAGTTGAAAAACCAAAAGTTCCGCCGTCGAATTTAGCACTGGTGGGGATTTACTTTTTTGCTCCTACTATCCACGAGGCGATCGATCGAATTCAACCTTCGCCCCGCGGCGAACTGGAAATTACCGATGCCATCCAACAGCTTATCAATGACGAAAAACACGTAGAAGCCTGCAATTTAGAAGGTTGGTGGCTGGATACGGGGAAAAAAGACGATTTGCTGAGTGCAAACCAAATCATTTTAGATAGCTGTATCGTAGCTTCAACGGAGTTGAAAGTAGATGCCAAAAGTCAAATTATCGGGCGAGTGCAAGTAGGTGAAGGAACGGAAATCATTAATTCTACAGTTCGCGGGCCGGTGGTAATTGGGGAAAATTGCCGCATTGAAAATTGCTTTATCGGGCCTTACAGCAGTATTGCCGATCGCGTGACGATGATTGATGCTGATATCGAACACAGTGTAATATTGCAAGGGGCGAAAATTGTTGGCATTCACCAGCGAATTGTTGACAGCGTGATCGGGCAGCGAGCTCAACTGACTAATGCGCCACCGCGTCCAAAAGCTCTGCGGTTTATGATTGGTGATGACAGTCAAATTGAGCTAGTTTAAATTGAGATATTGCCAATATCGGAAGCAATAATCCTGATTTAACAAGAGATAAATTTTCTTGTGGGGTGGGCCCCAGAGCCCGCCCTTGAACAGGCTAGGAGAGCCTATTCCACAATTGGTGACAATTATTCAAATAGCCAAGATGCCTGTTCCATAATTAGTGACAATTATTCAAATAGCCAAGATGCCTGTTCCATAATAAGTCATACTAAGTTATTTAAAGGAGAGGAAAGTTTGCAGTACGAAGAAATACCAACTCAACAAATCATAGATAAATTGCGGCAAACTTTGGGGCCGCGAATTGGTATTGCTGAGCCGCTGCTGTCGGGAAGAGAAAATAGTACGCTCGCCCAAAATGAAGATGATGAGGACATCGCCCTTCTGAAGACAGGGTTCGACATTTATAACGTTCCTATTACTTCTTATCAAAGGCGACTAGGTTCGGTAGTAATTGCAGTTAGAAAAATAGTCCGAAAATTGCTCAGGCCCGTACTGGAACGTCAAGTTATTTACAATTTTGCTAATACCCGCGTCGTGCAAACATTAAGCACACAATTGCAAAAATTGCAAGAAAATCAACAAATTCTAGAGAAAAGAATTGAATCGGAATTCAGCAGCGGATCTCCCGAAGTTACAGCACAGCTTGAGACTCAACAAAAGGCGATCGCACATTTTCAGTCTGAAATAGAGCAAATTAAAGTAGTGCAGGAGCAACATACTGCTATTTTAGAGGAGATTACCGCTCAATTGCTCGATCGACAACCATAAAGCATCAAAGATGACCACACTGCCAATATGTTCGTTAATTATAGTCAACTATAACGGTCTGCGCCACACTAAAAATTGCTTAAAATCTCTACAAAAACTTGCGTATCCCGAACAGCAACTCGACTTAATTATAATTGATAATTGCTCTCAAGACGATTCGGTTAATTGCCTTCGCGAACTATTTCCGAAAGTTCGGATTTTTGTGAATACCGCCAACAACTTTGCTAAAGCCCTCAACCTCGGTATCAGCGAAGCAAAAGGACAATATATCGGCTTTCTAAATAACGATGCTACCCTTGAGTGTCAATGGCTAGCAATATTAGTTAAGCTGCTAGAAACTCATCATAAAGTAGGTGCGACTAGCGGCAAATTGCTGTTTAAAGACGGGCGAATTAACAGCGCCGGCATTCAGCAATTACCTAACTTTTATTGGCAAGATGTCGGCTTTGGCGAGAAAGATTCGGGACAGTACGATGCAGAACGGGAAGTCGAAGGGCTTTGTTGGGCGGCGGTGCTTTTCCGCAGAGAATGTCTGGAAGATGTCGGGCCGATAGATGAAGATTTTGTGATGTATTTTGAGGATGTAGAGTTTGCTAAACGCTGCCACAAACGCGGTTGGAAAATGCTTTATACTCCCGCAGCTACCGCCCATCACGAATACCGGGGTTCGAGTAAAGGTAGCAAAATTACAGAGTATTTCTGCAACCGCAATCGATTTTTGTATTTGGCGAAACACGAACCTTTGCAATTAGTAAAAGCGATTCACACGTCAGATTTTTTTACTAACAAGCAGTACGATTTGTTGTTCGAGAGTTTGTTTGTAGCGATTAAAAAACTGCTTGATTATCAGAAACCAGAAATCATCGAAACTGTACTGTCGCAGTTGTCGGAAAAGTTGGCGGTGATTTACAGTCGGATCGAGGTCGATCGCATTTTACCTCGATTGCAGGTGGTTCGGGGCGATCGCCAAATGTCGATCGCGATTTACGATCACGGACTGCATTTTATCGGCGGCGGTCAAAAATACGTCGCTACCATCGCCTCGCTGCTGCAAAATGAATTTGACATTACTTTTATCGCCAACAAACCCGTTGCTGTTTCCGACTTAGAGTCGTGGTACGGACTCAACCTTTCAGGATGCAAAGTTAAGATTATTCCCTTGGCGTTTTACGAGAAACGCGGAATGCAGTGCATCGATTCCAGCATCATCGCTGAGGATATGGAAAATCCCTTTGATGAAATTGCCAGAGAAAGCAAAAATTACGATATTTTTATCAACGCAAACCAACTGGAAAAAGTGAAACCGCTGTCGCCAATATCAGTATTTTTATGCCACTTTCCCAATACTTTTCGCAACCGTCACTTTGCTGTAGATGACTACACTTTCATTATTGCCAACAGTCAATTTACTGTCAAGTGGCTGGAGAAACGCTGGAACCTACAGCCAACTTTTTTACTTTATCCACCGGTGGAAATGGCAACAGTTAAAGTGCCGAAAGAAAACATAATTTTGGCTGTGGGACAGTTTGAAGTTGGGGGAACAAAAAAGCAAATTGAATTAATTAAAGCTTTCCGCTGTTTGCTAGCAGATTATCCCGAAGAACTTGAGGGATGGCGGCTAGTTTTAGCCGGAAGCAGTATTCCAAAAAATCCTTATTTAAAGACGGTTCAGCATCTTTTAAAGCAAGATTCGAGGGCGATCGAGATCAAAGTCAATGCTTCTTTGGATGAGGTAAAATCGCTTTATGCTCGATCGAGCATATTTTGGCACGGCTGCGGTTTGGGTGAAGTCAATCCCCAAAGATTCGAGCATTTCGGGATGGCGACTGTGGAAGCAATGCAAAACTGTTGTGCTCCGGTAGTCTTTGGCGCAGGCGGCCAACCGGAAATTGTCCAACACGGGCGATCGGGCTTTTTGTTCAATACCGTTGAGGAACTTTGCCAGCATTCACATCAACTAATTGTTAATTCCGATTTGCTAGCAGAACTTCAAGCTGGTGCACAGCAGCGCAGTCAGAACTTTAGACTGGCACGTTTCGAGAAAAAAGTCAAGAGTTTTTTTGAGATTATTCACCAAGAATATGCTACAATTCGGCTGCCAAATCCTGGCGATGTAGCTCAACAAATGCTCGATCGAACTTAAAGGCTAATTAAATAGTCCACCAGGGGTTAAAACCCCTGGCTCAAAGCTAAAGTCCTCTTGCATAGGACTAATATAAAAGTCGATTTTATTAGAGTTTTCTTTAGTCCCTCTCTGCTGGGACTTTGTATGTGTAGTCGCGACTTCCAGTCGCCGGATATCTTTCCCTAAAATCATGTCTAATTCACTTTTAATCAATTTGTCCTTCTTAACTCCCGAACCAACCGGAATCGGGACTTACGCCGCTAATCTTTTCCCGCACCTGCAACAGCTAAAACCAACATTACTGACTTCCCAGCAAATTAACCATTATACTTGCTATCAAATTTCCGAAAACTTGACACCAGATAGAGGCCCGAAAGGGCAGATTAACAGACTTATGTGGACTCAATTTGACTTACCTAAAATTTACCAAAAATTGCAATCAAGCCTAATATTTTCCCCAATTCCAGAAGCACCTTTGTATTCCGGCTGCCGCTACATCGTCACAGTTCACGATTTAATTCCTTTGCGGTTTCCCCAACGGTTTTCGCGCTTGACAGCTTATTTCCGCTATTACATCCCGCAGGTTTTGCGGCAAGCAGAACATATTATTTGCGATTCTGAAGCAACGGCGATCGATGTTGCTAAGTTTTTCCAGATTCCGCGTCATAAAATGACTGCAATTCCCCTAGCTTGCGATCATATTAATTTTAGATATCTCGACTTGCCTGCCAAAAATTATTTTCTTTATACCGGCAGACACGATCCTTACAAAAACTTGGAAAGATTAATTGCTGCATTTGCGAGTTTACCCGATCGCGCAAACTGCGAATTGTGGCTAGCCGGGCCTCCCAATGCCTACACGCCGCAGTTGACAGCACAAGTTGAACAATTGGGTTTACAATCTTTGGTAAAGTTTCTCGGTTACGTGCCATATTCTCAATTACCCGTACTGATGAATCAGGCGATCGCCCTAGTTTTCCCCACACTTTGGGAAGGATTCGGCTTGCCAATTTTAGAAGCAATGGCTTGCGGCACTCCGGTGATTACCTCCAACCTGTCATCGATGCCAGAAGTGGCCGGAGATGCGGCATTATTAGTCAATCCTTACAGCGTCGGAGAAATCGCCCACGCCATGCAAACAGTAGCGACAGATTCAAAAGTGCGATCGAACTTAAAAAAAGCTAGTTTAGCGCGATCGGCTGAATTTAGCTGGCACAAAACCGGAGAAGCAACCGCCAAAATCTTACAACAATACCTTTAAATCTTCCCTCTCTGCGGTTAAATAAAAAAAATTCCGCCAAAAAACCGCAATATAAATATTATCTCATGCCCAATCCACAATCAAAATTACTAATCAACCTCTCCTTCCTAATTTCCCAACCAACCGGCTTAGCCATCTACGCCAAAAACCTATTTCCCCACCTAAAATCCCTCAATCCAACCTTACTAACAGCCGAAAAATTTACCAACAGCAACTGCTACCAAATCCCAGCAAACCTCACACCAGAACAAGGAACCAAAGGACACATCAACCGATTGCTGTGGACACAAACCCAACTCCCAAAAATTTACAAACAGCTAAAATCTAACCTTTTATTTTCCCCCATTCCCGAAGCTCCTTTATTTGCAGATTGCCGCTATATAATTACAGTACACGATTTAATTGCACTGAGATTTCCCCGCCGCTTCGATCCTCTGACACCTTATCATAAGTATTACATTCCCCAAGTGCTGCGACAGGCCCAACACGTCATCTGCGACTCTGAATCAACTGCCAAAGATATCGCGGATTTTTGCAAGATTCCAAGTTCTTTAATATCGCCAATTTTTCCCGGCTACGATGCCAGTTTTTTTAAGTTCCTAGACTTGCCAACTAGCAATTATTTCCTTTATATCGGCCGCCACAATCCCCATAAAAACCTGCAGCGAGTTGTAGCAGCTTTTGCGGCTTTGCCTGATAATTCCGAGTACGAATTGTGGATTGCAGGTTCCGAAGATAAGCGCTATACGCCGCTGCTGAAAGCGCAGGTTCAAGAATTGGGATTGTTCGATCGAGTAAAATTCCTAGATTACCTCCCTGCGGCCGAGTTGCCCGAAGCGATCAACCGGGCGATCGCCCTTGTATTTCCCAGTCTTTGGGAAGGATTCGGTCTCCCCGTGCTTGAAGCAATGGCTTGTGGGACTCCTGTCATCACATCTAACCTGTCTTCGATGCCAGAAGTGGCTGGGGACGGCGCATGGCTAGTCAATCCCTACAGCGTCGCGGAAATAGCCTCTGCTATGCAAGAGCTTGCAGGGGATGCTAAAGTTCGATCGCATCTAAGGGAGCTCGGTTTGGCTAGGGCAAAACTATTTAGCTGGGAAAAGACGGGGCTGGAAACAGCAGCTATTCTCGATCGGTACAGTTGACAGTTGACAGTTGACAGTTGACAGTTGACAGTTGGGAGAGGGAAGAGGGGAGAGGGGAGAGGGAAGAAGTCAGCAGGCAGATTTAATGCCCCATGCCCCATGCCCTGTTTGGCCCATGCCCAATTCCCTGACAGCCTGAGTTAGGGACTACAAGCCCTTTTACTTGTTGATACCCAACTGATCGCCGCGCTTGTACTGCTGATAAGCAGCAAAAAACAGCCCCGACAGAGTAACAAAGATGAGACCTAGAACAATACCTGAAAGTAGCGGTTCTACCATGAGAGCTCCTTAACGTTAAGATTTAACAACCTATTTTTAATATTACCAGCACTTACACAGATGAATTTTCGCATTCTTCAGCCGAACGGGGGTCTCAGAGCTTGATCTCCCCGCTGCGAAGGATTAAGCTATGTTATGAGAAATAAATTTTCTTGTAGATAGTTTTTTAAATTGAACTCCTTTGAATCACCAACTTGCTAGGAATGAAATTAGAAACCCGATCGAGCGACTTGCCATATTTGCGATCGCGGTGTTGCTTGCCATCATGTTGGCGAGTATGACAATTCGTCAGTTTCAAGTCGCCGATCCCTACGTCAAAAGCGTACTGTCCCTGACTGGCGACCAGTTTCAGGGTTCCGCCATCTTTCAAATGAACTGTGCGGGGTGTCACATATCCGCTCCAGAGAGTCAAGTCGGGCCCAACTTGCACCGAGTGTCCGATCGCAAATCCGAATTCGATCTGATCCGCCAAGTCACCAGCGGGCGAACCCCACCAATGCCGCAGTTTCAGCCGAGCCCGCAAGAAATGGCCGACTTGCTGAAGTATCTCGAGCAAATTTAACCAAACAAAAGGAACGGAATTCGTTTTCCTTCTGGCGATCGTCCTGACTGTTGATATTACCCAAAGTCAGGACACTCAAGATGCCGTGTCCCTACAATTAATCGATCGTTACATCATTGAGCGATGGCCATCCCGCCCCGCCAGCTAGGATTATTTTGGGGCCGGGGAAACGGCATTGCCGTTTCCTCCGTTGCTGCCGACTAGAGACTAAACCAGCAATGTAAAACTGCTCGCCGATAACTGGCTAGGCAGCACGCCCGCCACTACAGCCAGAATCTGGTTGTTGCTGGCGATCGCAGTTGAACCGTTAGTTTGGGTAAGCGACAGTTGATTGAAGTCCAAGCCTCCCACTAGCACGATCGAATCAAGTCCTGTCGTGAAGTTGATAAAGGTGTCAGTTCCACCGCCTGCTGCCAAGACAAAGCCATTCCTGCTGAGGCCGCCGACCAGGGTATCGTTGCCAAGGCCGCCAAAGAGCAAGTCATCGCCACTGCCACCAAAGAGCAAGTCATCGCCGCTACCGCCAAGCAAGGTATTGTTACCGTCACCGCCACAGAGAGTGTCATTGCCTTGATCGCCAAATAGCACGTCGTCGTCGAGACCTCCCAACATTACATCGTCGCCTTTGCCACCGTACAATACATCATTGCCTTGGTCGCCAGAGATCGAGTCGTTGCCGCGATTGCCATAAATGGTATCGTCGCCGATATCGCCAAATATCAGGTCAAAGCCTTTGCCCCCGAAGAGAGTATCGCTATCGATGCCACCGTAGACAGTATCGTTGCCCGTGTTGCCATTGATGTAATCGCCGCCCTCTTGGCCAAAGATCAAATCGCTGCCGCCCAACCCGAAGATAGAGTCACTGTTGGCACTGCCCACGAGCGTATCGTCGCCGTTAGTGCCGTTGATGACATTGTTCCGCGAAGGACTCGCGGGCAGATTGGGAGCGACAATTCTGGAGAAATCGTCAGGGCAAACCAGATTTGTCGTTTGTGGGGTGGGACTCGGAGTCGGTTCTGGACTCGGACTCGGAGTCGGTTCTGGACTCGGAGTCGGCCCGGGTAAAGGCAACGGATCGGGTGTAGGTGCAGGTGCAGGCGTCGGTGCAGGCGTCGGTGCAGGCGTCGGTGCAGGTGCAGGCGTCGGCGTCGGTGTCGGCGTCGGCGTCGCTACAGGAGGCGTCGGTGCAGGTGCAGGCGTCGGCGTCGGTGTCGGCGTCGGCGTCGGTGTCGGCGTCGGGAAGTTCCCGAAGTTGATGCCCGTGACAATAGCGCCCGAAGCGATCGCGATGTCGGCAGGGTTAGTGGTGCTTTGGGTGAACCCTGGTTGGTTGACTTCCCGGACGCTGTAGGTTCCCGGCGTGAGGTTCGCGAACAGGTAGTTGCCGCTGCTGTCTGTGGTGGTAGTAACAGGAGCAGGAGCAGGAGTAGGAGCAGGAGCCGTTCCCGTTACCACCTTGGTTAACACAATTTGGAAATTGGGTAAACCCGGTTCTCCGGCATCCTGAGTGCCGTTGTTGTTGCTGTCTCGGAACTTCAGACCTCGGATCGCGCCCGGTTGGGGCAAGAAGTTGCCGAAGTTAACGCCCGTGATGGCATCTCCGGGCTTAAGCGTAACGTCGGCGGGGGGCGGGGTCGTCTGCGTCCAGCCGGTTTGCTGCACTTCTCTTACCTGGAAAGTGCCTGCGGGTATGTTGCGGAGAGTGTAGTTGCCAGTAGCATCGGTGACGGTAGTCGGTTCGTTCTGGTCGAAGACTCCATTCTTGTTGTTGTCTACGAAGATTTGCCAGTTAGCTAGCCCCGGTTCTGTAGCGTCCTTAACGCCGTTTTGGTTGAGGTCATTGAATTTTTGACCGCTGATGGTGCTCGACTCAAAGAAGTTGCCGAAGTTGTTGTTTTGGGAGTCGCTACCGCTGGTGACGGCGACCGACAACGCGCTGGAAATCGCAGGCGTGGCTGCGTTGGCGGCGGGCTTGGTTTGTATCCAGCCTGGTTGCTGTACTTCTCGGACGTTGTAGGTGCCGGCTAGCAGGTTGGTGAACTGGTACTTACCGGCGATATCGGTGACGGCGACGGGTTCGGCTGGGTCTTGCTTGCCGTCGTTGTTGTTATCCAGGTAGATTGTCCAGCCTGCTAGCGGTGGTTCGCTGGCATCTTGCACGCCATTTTTGTTGAGGTCATTAAATTTGATCCCGCCGAGCTTGCCAACCTGGAAGTTCCCGAAGTTTTGACCCGTAATCGGGGTGTTGCTAACGGGGTTAATTGTATAAGAAGTCGGCCCGCCGGTTTGTGAGAAACCTGCCGGCACATCTTCTCTCACAAAGTGCCGACCGCTGCCTACGCCGGTAAAGCTATAATTACCGGGAGCCGCAGGCGCTGTTCCGGTAACTTGAGAGGCGATTTCAGCGTCACCGATATCTAATGTGCTGTTATTGTTAGTATCCTTGAACAACCGAATCCTAGTACCGTTCAGGGGCGTATCGTCGGGACTCAAGCCGTTGCCGGTGAGGTCGGTGAATTTGGTGCCGCTGACGGTGATGTTCTGGAAAACGCCGAAGTTCTGGCCGGTGACGGCAGTACCGCTTAGGGCGGTAACGGGAATGGCGGCAGCAGGGAAAGAGATGCTGGAGTTGGCTGGGGCAGTGGCTTGTATCAGGTACTTGCCGGGGCCGATATCCGCGAATGTGTAATCTCCGGCTCCCGCAGTCGTTACCGCCGCACCCACAACTGTATCTGTGGCTGCTTGGAATATGCCGTCGCCGTTGGTGTCTTTGTATAAAGTGACGGTGACGCCGTTTAATACGGTGTCGGTTGGATCTAAAACGGCGTTGCCGGCGAGATCGGTGTAGGTTTTGCCCGCGATCG
>JAUBOH010000035.1:0-16641 GCA_036700145.1 Microcoleus occultus BM001215366 | reverse complement strand
ACATCTATGTTGGTAGTAGCTGTGTTGCCAGCGACGATCGTATTCTTGACCGTGACAGTACCGCCGTTGTTGTAAATTCCTCCGCCATTAGCAATCAGACTGGCCGGTGTGCCAACTGTCGCGGCTGTGGCAGAGTTATAGGCGATCGTGTTGTTAGTCAGGGTAGCTGTGGCACCAAAGTTGACAAAAATTGAACCGCCTGCGGCTGTACCCGCACCTGCGGTAGCAGCACCAGCATTTCCACCCCTGACTGTATTGCTATACAAGGTGCTGTTGGTCAAGATCAAGCTGCCACCGCCGACAAAAATCGCACCACCCAAACCAGCACCACCGCCGCCTGCGGCAGCGACAGCAGTCCCACCAGGGGTGAAGAGATTGATAGCAGTGCTGACACCGGGAGTAGCTCCCGCGCCACCACCGCCACCGAAGCCTCCAACACCTCCTGCGCCGTTAGCACCAGCAATAGCAGGGGGAGTAGACGTACCACCAGTACCGCCTCCACCGCCACCGCCGCCGAAGCCACCATTCCCGCCAGCACCACCAGTACCACCGCCCCCGTTGGTCGTAGCACCAGTACCACCATTCCCGCCTGCACCGCCAGCACCACCGCCACCACCAATAGAGCCGATCACACCAGCGCCACCAGTGCCGCCAATGCCACCTACGCCAGTAGGCCCGATTCCATTGCCACCTGCGCCAGCGGCACCACCACTACCAGCCGGAGCGCCTGTGGAGAAGCCAGGAGAACCGTTGTTTCCGGGGTTGCCATTGGGGGTAAAACTACCACCTGCGGTGGCTGCTGTTGGGAAAGCAACGCCTGGGCTGCCTCCAAAGGGAACACCACCGAAATCAGCAGTGCCACCTTTGCCACCAATTCCAGCAGCACCTGCACCACCGATGGCCTGGTTGTTCGAGAAAGTCACTCTGTCAACTGTTACAGTGCCGCTGTTAATAAAAAGTGCGCCGCCTAAACCCGCAGCGCCACCACCACCACCAGCCGGTGCGATTCCTCCTACTGCTGTTGCAGAATCAATGGTGAGGTTGGAAATGTTAACTATGCCGGTACTGTCAACGACAAAGGCTCGGGCTGTCGGACTGCCGGTGATTTTGAAACCGCCACCAAAAATATCAGTAGGGCCGGTAATTCTGGGTAGCAACCCTGTCAGGGTAAAGTTGGTCTTAATGTTGATTGTGTCTGGGCCAGCGTTGGTGTTGGCAACTTTAATAGCATTGTCGAGTTCGCTAAAATTGTTAACGTCTAGGGTAATCAGGACACCGCTATATGCTTCTCTCGCCTCTGCGGAAAATGCCAAAGCCGTCTCTATTTTGCCCGTGGAAACTTCTAGTTCCCAGTCTCCACCCAAGGCGGCATTCCCAGTCAAATTATCGGAAGCCGCAACTTCCGCCCCGGTGAGCTGACTGAGCCTTTCCACAAAAGCGACACCCGCTTCTGTGGCGGCGACGTTGCAACCGTAAAGTAGAATTTCTGGTTTAGCTGTAATTTGAGAGATCGAGTTTGCTTCGGCTGGTAAAGCAAACCATTTTTCTAAACGATCGCGGTAAGTTTCAATGTTGCTAAGATTAAGTTCTGTTGCGCCGATTTGCACGCTGGCTGCAGCGCCGTGAGACAAAATGTGGACGGCTGCAATGTTTTTCCGTTTTTTAAGTGTTTCGGCGATTTGCTCGATGCCGTCGCGATCGCCCTTGAGAACAATAACTTCTGTATCGGAATTTGTAGTCTCTGTTAAATTTTGGTAATCTTTAACTTTTGTATCTACGAAAAGTAACTGGTGTTTCCGTTCTTGCTGAACTTTCATAAATTAAATTCCCCTGGTACACACACATCAAATTAATAGCACAAACCAAGCGCGGCAACCAAAGCTCTTTTTCCGGTGAGGATGAGAGTCGATCGCCCTTGCTTAACCTAAATTAAATATTGACAAAAGCGTTATTTAACGCAACGCCTGGCATCAATGAGTTAGTTTGATGGTTTAGAAGTTTTAAAGGGGGATATTGTTCCGGCTATTAGAAAAATATTTGCTCAGACTTGCGTGCTGTTCTTTGTCGATCTAGCACAGATAGAAAAAATACCAGATTTGATGAGATTTGTCAACCAAATAATTAACGGATGGCGAGCGATATTTTTTAGTAATTCGGAATGTGCGATCGAACAAGCGCAATCAAATTGGTTTGTAGTGAGGAATGCAAGTCCTCATAATACTTTTAGGACTGGCATTCCTCACTACAAATATTTACCAACTTTCTTCAGCGGGATTATTGGAATTGCTCCAGATTTCCACATCTAAATCGTTCAGGTAAATCAGAGCACTTTCAATCTGTTGAGCAGTACCGTTAAGTTCCAAATCAAACCAACCGTCATCGGTAGTTTTACCGCCCAACAAAGCGGCATTAAAATTCACCTTCAAACCGTATTCCGAAATCAAGTTAGAGATGACAGGTTCCTGATGGTATTGCTTGGGAACGCGAATCCGAATGCGGGTTTGAGTTGGTCTGGTGTCGCCACTGTCTGATTGGGGGATGTCTGATTGTTGAGTTTGGTGAAAATTGTCGATCGGCTCAAATTCAGGTTCGCTAATATTCTGATCTAACATTTCAGCCTCCTAATGTTTACTTATTTCAGGGATAAGGTACTACTGCTTGACGATTGGCCCTTCGATCCCCCCGGCGCCCCCCTTAACAAGGGGGGGACAGGAGTATTCTCAAAGTCCCCGCAACGATTCGGGGGATGCGAGGGGGATCGAAACTGCGGTATAAACTTTCAACTGTCAACAGCCAACTGTCAACTGTCAACTTCCTTGATGGTAGTTTTTCGTTCCAAAATCTCCTTAAGCACGAGGGTAACAACTGCTAAAAGACCGAGAACTACCGCCGCTGAAAATGCTGCTTGCGTCGCGTACTGCTTGTAAGCATCCTCTACAAACAAAGGCAAAGTTTGCGTTTTTTTAGCAATATTTCCCGACACCACAGAGACTGCTCCAAATTCTCCCATTGCTCTAGCATTGGTCAAAATTACTCCGTAAAGCAATCCCCAGCGAATACTGGGAAGCGTGACATTCCAGAAAATTTGCCAGTCATTTGCTCCCAAAGTTTTCGCCGCCTCTTCTTGATCTGTTCCCACTTCTTCCAAAACCGGAATCACTTCGCGGGCCACAAAAGGCAAGGTAACAAAAGCAGTAGCCAGCACCATTCCGGGGAAGGCAAAAATAATCTTAATATCAGCAGCTTCCAGCCACGGCCCGAACCATCCGAGCCGACCGTAAAGCAGTACAATCATTAAACCTGCAACTACGGGAGATATGGCAAAAGGCACGTCTAAAATGCTGATTAATAGCGTGCGTCCCGGAAATTTGTTGCGGCCGATTACCCAGGCTGCACACAAACCGAATACTGTATTTACAGGCACGACAATCAGAGAAATCAACAGGGTAAGTTGCGCTGCGTGGAGAAAATCGGGCGAGGTTAAGTTAGCAAAAAATGGCTCTAATCCCTTTCTGAAAGCTTGGTAAAAAACGTTGAGAGTCGGGATAAATAAGACCAGACCGAGATAGCCGATCGCAATTGAGATCAAAGTTGGCTTTACCCAAGCTTTTTCCTGACTCCGGCTTGAACCACCGGGCGGAAAATTGTAATCAGCGGGTGAATTGATATTAGCCGTCATAGCGTCTTCTCCATGCTTGTAAGAGATTAATTGCGAACAGCATTGCCAGGGAAATAGCTAACATGACAGTGCCGATAACTGTTGCTCCTGCATAGTCGTACTGTTCTAATCTTTGGAAAATTAATACTGGCGCGATTAAATCTTTAAACGGTACGTTAGAAGCTACAATTACAGTAGATCCGTACTCGCCAACCGCTCGCGAAAATCCGAGTGCAACTCCGGTTAAAATAGACGGGAACAGCGGCGGCAAAACTACTCGCCAGAAGGTTTGAAATTGAGAAGCACCTAAGCACCAAGCTGCTTCTTCAATGTCTTTTTCCATTTCGTTTAAAACAGGCTGTACAGTCCGCACGATGAATGGCAAGGAAATAAATATCATCGCTATACCTACGCCCAAGCGAGTAAATGATATCTTGATTCCCAAAGGTGCAAAAAGCGAACCAATCCAGCCGTTATCGCTGTAAACTGTGGCGAGAGTTAAACCGGCGACGGATGTGGGCAGTGCAAAGGGCAAATCGACGATTGCATCGACAATCCGTTTTAAGGGAAAGTCGTAGCGGACTAAAACCCAGGCAATTAATGTGCCGAATAGTCCGTTAATTAATGCCGCAATTAAGGCCGTAAAGAAGGTGACATCGTAGGCGGAAAGGGCGATCGGGCTTGTGGCAATTTTCCAAAATTCGGCGGGGTTTGCTGTGCTGGCTTTTACCAGCATGGCTGTTACCGGCAGAAATAGCATTAGGCTGAGGTAGCCTATGGTGATTCCCCAAGGTAGTGTTATTTTGCCGATCGCCCTTTTGATATTCTGAATTGGAGATTGAGGGTTGCTGGTTGGAGATGATACAGTCATTTTGATTGAGGATTTCTTTGTTTGTAGTAAGGACTTTAGTCCTTGGTTCTCAGAGTTTGTAGTAAGGACTTAAGTCCTCACTACGAACCTATGACAAATACAGTTTGTAGTAAGGACTTTAGTCCTTAAAGATGAGGACTTAAGTCCTCACTACGAACCTATGACAAATACAGTTTGTAGTAAGGACTTTAGTCCTTAAAGATGAGGACTTAAGTCCTCACTACGAACCTATGCGTTTGAATTACTGTTTGATCGAACCTTGGATTTTGTCAAATGCGGCTCCGTCATCAAAGAATTTCTTCTGAATATCAGCCCAACCTCCCAAATCTTGAGCTGTAAATAGGGTTTTGACGGGGGGATATTTTTGGGCAAATTCTGGTTCTGCGGCTACTGTCGCATCGACTGGGCGGAATCCGGCTTTGGCAAATTCTCGCTGAGCTTCTGGGGTGTACAGAAATTTGACAAATGCTTCGGCGACTTCGCGAGTGCCGTGTTTGTCGGCGTTTTTATCGACGACGGCGATCGGATTGTCGATCGACACATTCACGTCTGGAATAGTATAAGTCGGTTTTTCGCCTTTCTGACCAGCCAAAATAATCTCGTTTTCGTAGTTGATTAAGGCGTCGCCTTGGCCTTGTTTGAAAAATACGTCGGTGGCTTCGCGGGCATCTTTGGTCAGAATCGGGACGTTTTTGTAGACTTTGCTAGTAAAATCTAATGCTTTGGCCTCGTCTCCTCCGGTTTTGAGAACCGAGCCCCAAAGTGCTAGGAAATTCCAGCGGGCGACTCCTGATGTTTTGGGATCGGCGGTAATTAATTTCACTCCGTCTTTGCTTAAATCTTCCCAGTTTTTGATGTTTTTGGGATTGCCTTCGCGGGTGACTATTCCGGCTACGGATTTGCTGACGATGCCGCCGTTGGGGGCTTCTTTTTCCCACCCCGGTTGGATGAGTCCGGCTTTCTCGATTTTCGCGGTGTCGAGGGCGAGGGCTAGGTGTACAATGTCTGCTTCTAATCCGTCAATTACCGCCCGTGTTTGGGAACCGGAACCGCCGTAGCTTTGGCTGAAGGTGACGGTTTGGCCTTTTTCTTTTTGCCACTGTTCTACAAATTTGGGAATTATCGCTTCGTGGGCGGCTTTGGTGACGGCGAAGGAAACTAGGGTTAATTCTACGTTGCCTTTGTTGGCTGCTGGGCTAGCACCGCCTGGACTGGCTGCGGGGTTGTTGGCGGTTCCCGAACCGCAGGATGCCACGGCCAGACTTAAAGTTATTCCCACTAAAAATAGCGACACAAATCTTTTCAGCGCAGTCAATGATTGATTTGTGCCGGCTGGTGGCTGTTGCAACCAGTGAAGCTGTTGAGTTAGGCGTTGCCACGGGCTCATATATCTGTTCCTAAGCGAGAAAGTACGGTTATTAGGTCGGAATACCGTAATTATAGTTGTGAAGTATGATTATAGACAAGAGCGAGTAGAAATGGCAATAAAAAAAACGAATTGCGACGGAGTCCGGGTCGATCGAATATCCTGAAGTCTTTTCCCTCGGTGTTTTTGAATCAGATTCGCGGTAAAATGTAAACCGTATAAATACTACGATCGAGTCCTGGTGCCGCCCTTGCGCGGCTGCATGATACGCCTTACGGATACCATCGATCAATCGCCCAAATGTAAGGCTCATGCCAAGAGTCCCCGCCTCATCTGGATACGCCTGACTCGCTGCTTGTCGCCCTTAAGTAAGAAAAAGTTTTAACTGGTATGTCCTTACCCCGCCCCGTCTCAGACACCCTAATTGAACTGTTGAAGCCTGTAGCCTGCGAATTGGGAGAAAGATTGGGAGCAAGCGCTGTCAACGAACGCTATGCAGAAATTGAGCCGTCTGGTTCTTCAGCTTTGAACCAGCAAATCAAAAAAGACCCCCGCTGGATAAAAGCACAAATAAAATATTTGCAGCGACAGCAGGCCAGAGAACTAGAATTAATCGCGATCGCCAGTGTAGAACAAGAATGGGTCAAGGAAGAACGCGCTAATCGAATTAAGGCAGAAGAAGTAAGAGATAAGCGGGCAATTAGCCGACTTTGCCGCGATTTAATGCGGGAGTTTCAATCAGAAGCAATTCGAGTTAAGCTGAGCGAAATTCAAACTATTTGGGACAGAGACAACTGGTTTTCTAATTTGAGCAGGCAGGAAACTGAACAGATTTTGCAGCAGCAGCAGCACCGATTGCTGTTGTTAGTTGCTCCCGCAAAAATTAGCCACGATTGCCCGGATTCGTTTCGCCACAATCTGAATATCGAGCTGCCGGCCAAGTTGAGAGCTTTTTTGAACCAGCACTACCCCCAGCACGGAGATTTGTGTCCGGTTCAGTTTTACGGAGACTATTTCAAAAAATCGATTTCTGATATTGATGTGGAGCGGTTGCAGACTGTTTTGTCTCCCGTACCGACCGCTATACTGTACAGCGATATCAGCGATTATGAAGTTAATTTTCATGTCGGTTTTTGGGGAATCATCAATCAGAGCGTTTCTCTAGTGGCGATGCAGCCTTGGAATTGGGAAGAGGTTTACCACCAGTTGGAAGCTGAGGGAAAAGATGAAAAGGTGAGTCTGCGGATTATTCGGCAAATAATTGTGACAATTCATAAGTTATTGGCGGCTTTTTTAGCTGATTTGTATTATTTAAATATCGATTTTACTCACGAACCTCAGCTATTTAATTTAGAGGCGGAATTTGCTCAGGAATGGTTTTCTAAAGATTGGGCCCTACCGTATATGGAAACTCTTAAAGAAATTCAGGAACAGCAGCGAATAACCTATAAGGGAGAAATGCGGCGGCTGGCGCTGCGAGAGGCGAAAGCTAGGGCGGAACGCAAGCGTTTGGAGGAGGCCCAACTCAAACGCAGAGAGGAAGAAACGGCGGCATCTGTGCGGGCGAAGGAATTAGCTCACAAATTTAAAAATCTGAAATGGCGGTGCGTATATACCCTGCCGGGACATTCATCGTTTGTGAACTCTCTGGCGATTAGTCCTGACGGTAAAATATTGGCGAGCGGCAGTTGGGATAAAACTATTAAGATTTGGAATTTAGAAACAGGGGAATTAATTGGCACTTTGACAGGACATTCCGATCGCGTAAATTCGGTGGCTATTAGCCCGGACGGTAAAATGTTGGTCAGCGGCAGTTCGGACGAAACAATTAAGTTTTGGAATTTGTACAGCGGCGATTTGCTGTGTACTTTTCCGGGACATTCTATGGAGGTGAATTCGGTGGCGATTAACCCGAAGGGGCTGGTAATTGCTAGCTGCGGCGGGGCTGATAATACGATTAAGCTTTGGAATTTGCGGACTGGTGAGTTGCTGCGGACTTTGAGGGGTCATTCTAACAATGTGAATGCGGTGGTTTTTAGCCCAGACGGTAAAATATTGGCGAGCGGTAGTTCGGATGCGACGAGCAAGGTTTGGGATGTGGAAAGCGGCAAGTTGCTGCGGACTCTTTCGGGGTTGAATGTTGGGGTGAATTCTGTGGCGATCGCGCCGGACGGTCAGATTCTTGCTAGCGTCAGCAATGATTATACTATTAAGCTGCGAAATTTGCACACGGGCAGTTTGTTGCGGATTTTAAATTCTAATTCGGCCAAAGGAAAGGGTGTAGCGAATTTAGGAATGAATGAGGCGCTGCATATTTTGCAAAATTATGTGAGTCGGGGCGATTCGGTTGCTATCAGTGGGGACGGTTTGACTTTGGCTAGCGGCTGCGATGATAATACGATTAATATTTGGAATTTGCAGACGGGGGAGCTGTTGAGCGCTCTTAAGGGACATTCGGGTACGGTGTATTCGGTGGCGATCGCCCCACAGGGCAATTTGCTCGCCAGCGGGAGTGCGGATGAGACGATCAAGATTTGGCGCTGCGATTAGGCAGCGGGCATCGGCCAAACAGGGCATCGGCCAAACAGGGCATCGGCCAAACAGGGCATTGGTTGGACGAAGATAATTCCGGTTTTGCCTTTACGGGGAGGGCTTTTGGGCCAATTTGAAAAAAAATTGGCTGGGGGGGTTGCGCTGATGGCTATAAGTTTGCTATATTAAGTTTCACTGCTGGTGTAACTCAGTTGGTAGAGTAGCTGATTTGTAATCAGCCTGTCGCAAGTTCGAGTCTTGTCACCAGCTTTATAGCAGTTTCCACAGTCGGGACACGGCAGTGCCGTGTCCCTACAATTAATCGGGCGATGGTTACATCTTTCGCGACGATCGCTCGTTTTGGAGTAGGGAAACGGCATTGCCGTGTCCTCCGTTGCCATGTTGTCGATGGTTATATCAAGTACGACGATCGGCTGATTGGCTAAATTCTACCTAACGCAGCGCAGGCTTTTTTCAACCATTCAATTGTTGCTGCATCGAGTACGGGCGCGAGTTTCTCGACTACAGCAGCATGATAATTATTTAACCATGTTAGTTGAGTCTTTGAGAGCCGATCGACATTAATCAATTTCCTTTCAAACGGAATATACGTCAGTGGTTCAAATCCGTACCAAACAGCATCGTTTTTTGACGGCATTGCGATGACAACATAGAGATTTTCGATGCGAATTCCGCCCCATCCCGGTAGATAATATCCCGGTTCGATGCTCGTTACCATTCCCGGTTCCAGGGGATATTGGACAGATTTGCTGATGCCGTTTGGCCCTTCGTGACCGGCTAAAAATGCGCCGACTCCGTGGCCTGTCCCGTGTCCGTAGTCTAGCTGTTCTTGCCACAATACCGCACGGGCGATCGCATCTAACTGCGATCCAGTTGTGCCTTTGGGGAATTGCTGCACCGCGCAGTTGATGTGCGCGATTAAAACTGTGGTGTAGTGTTCGATTTGCAGCGCCGTCGGTTCTCCGACAATCATCGTTCTGGTGTCGTCCGTCGTACCGGCTAAATATTGCGCTCCTGAGTCTAGAAGCAGCAATTCTCCGGGTTTTAAGGTAATTTCTGGGCTGGGAGTTCCGTAATGTACGATCGAGCTATTGGCTCCCGCACCGGCGATCGTTCTAAAAGTTAAAGTCTGAAAATCTGTTTCTTGCTGATAAAAAGTTTCGACGGTTTCTTTAACATCAAACTCAGTCAAGAGCTTACCATTTTCTAGCTGTTCTGTCAACCACTTTAAAGTCAGAGTTTTCGCTCGGCTGGCTTTGAAATTGGCTGATTTCATCTGCTCGATTTCTACGGGATTTTTGCGAGCTTTCATCCCTTCTACGGGATTCGTTTCAAAAACTATTTCGATGCTGTATAACTGCGCTTCTTGCTGGTTTAAGATTAACTGGTACGTGCCTGCTGTGCTGTGTTTCGCGTCTAAAAGTACCCGGACTTTTTTCGGCAAATTTACGCAAGATTCTAATCTACGCGGATAGTCTGCGTAGGGAAGCAAAGTTACATCCGCCCGCAATTCTTGCTTGATTTCTGCTGAAACGCGATCGGGATTTGTAAACAAAAACGCTGAATCTGTGGTGACAATGGCATAGGATATGAAAATGGGAATGTGGGGAATATCCGAGCCTCGGAGATTGAACAGCCACGCTATTTGATTCAGGTTGGTAATCGGAAGCACGTCGATTTTCGCGAGTTGCATCGCTTCCCTGACTCGGGCTAATTTCTGGGCTGCGGTTTCTCCTGTCAGGGATGCAGGTAAGCTAAATACGGGAGATCCGTCAATCGCGGGTAAAGTCTCTGCTGTTTGCGATCGCACTTTGTCTGTCAAATTCTCCCGGATTGATACTAGCTCAATTCCAGCAGTCGCAAATCTTTTCACCCAATTTTGATATTGCTCTGTCGCTACGGTAAACGGATCGAAACCCAGGCGAATTTTAGTTGATTTTTGTGCAGATTCTGCCGCCAGCTTTTCTAAAGTTTCAATTAAGCTTAAATTTCCTTCTAAGCCGAGTTTCGATAGGTGAATAATTCCCGTATTGACTTGCAATTCGGCTTGTTCGTAGTAGCGGGAATCCACAAACAACCAAGCGGAATTTTTGCCAACCAACAAATCGCCGGCGGAACCCGTAAAACCGCAAATCCAAGCCCTGCGCTGCTTGGCTGCTGGAACTGATAAATTCAAGTGTTCGTCAACCGCTGGGATGAAATAGCAATCTAAGTCGTAATCTGCCATCAAATCCCGCAAATCAGCAAGTTTAGCTGAGATTGAGTCTTGATTGTTTTGAGTGTTTTTCAAGTTAACTGCAATCATATTTTAGGCTCCTAAAATTGTTTTCAAACCTTTAACTAATCTGCTAATTCCTGCGGCGGCTGTTTCGGTTTCGAGTGCGCCGTAAGCAACGCGCAAATAGCACCCGCTATCCATGCCGAAAGTTGTACCGGGAAGCACTGCTACGTGATATTCCCGAATTAATTTTTCTACTAATTCCATTGTATCGAGTTGTGTGTCTACTTTCAAGAAAAAGTAAAATGCTCCGCAGGCTGGGGAAATTGTACACAAGTTTTGGATGGTATTGAGTTCGTCTAATACGAGTTGTCTCACAGAGGCGATCGACCTTACATAATTATCGCAGTAACCCCTACCAACTTGCAAGGCTCCCAGGGCTGCATACTGAGAAATCACCGGCGGACAAATTAAGATTGTATCTTGAATTTTCCTCACTGAAACGAGCAAGTGTTCTGGGATTACCATATACCCGATGCGCCAACTCGCAAAACCGTAGGCTTTGGAAAGGGTAAATAGAGAAATTGTATGTTCGCTGCTGTTGGGAAAAGCTGCGGGAGAACAGTGTTTAACTCCCTCATAAGTAAAATATTCGTAAGCTTCGTCGCTGATGTGATAGATGTTGTGCTGGCGACAAATTTCGTTCACTTCCCGGAGTGCTTCTGCAGCATAAACAACACCAGTTGGATTGTTGGGTGAAATGGTAACAATGGCTCGCGTCTTGTCGGTAATTGCTTTTTTTATAGCAGCGATATTAAGTTGATAATTCTCGTCAGTTTCTACAATTACAGGACGGCAATTTGCCATAACTGCCGCCATTTCGTGGTTGAAGTAATAAGGCGATTGAATAATAACTTCGTCCCCCGCCGAAGTTATGGCAAGAATCGCGTTGGTAAATCCCATGTTACTGCCGGCGGTAACGACAACGCAGTTTTTGCTGTTAATTTCTATGCCGTTATCTGTTTTGAGTTTGGCTGCGATCGCAGCTTGCAATTGTGGAAGTCCTTCGACGGCTTTGTATTTGTGATTGTCGGGATTTGCGAAGAATTCGGGGATTTTCTCAAATGCTTCTGGTGGCGGATTGTAAGAAACCACGCCTTGTCCTAATGATATCGTTCCCGGATTTTGGCGGATCAGTTCGCCGACAACGGGAATGATTGGCGACTGTACCGATTGCATTCGAGTCGGGTGAATTTTCATATGATATTTGTTGGGACTTGTTGTGATAATTTACGCTACTGCAAATCCAGTAAATTGCCGTACATAAGGCGCTCGAAATCCCAACACAATATCTTTTTGAGGGACTCCCAATTCTAGAAATTGATTGGCAATTCCTGCTTCCGTAAAATCGCGCTGAATCCAAATCTTTCCATCTTTGATATCAACATGAATCGGACATCCATGAATTCGTTCTTCATCCCGCCATCCCACATACAACAATAAATAGCGGTCGCGTTCCGTATCGAAAACAATTTCAGTGGTTTCTACATCTTGCTCAGACTGCTCTGTCGCGTGTTGATGTATGACTTTCTGAACTAACTGGCGATAATCTAATCTTTCCATAATGTTATCTCCTGTCCCTTTACATTAAAAACCAGCATCTTTATTTGATATCGTTCTAACACAGTTTGAATAAATGAGTCTGTAAAAAAATCTTGATAAATATCTGTAGGTACTGCCAAATATAGCACTCGTTCTGATTCTATTGTTTCCAATGCTACTCGATAATTAAGAAATTGACCAACAGCCGTATGGAATTCTGACACCGCCGATAAGCCCACAAAACTTTTCACCTCCACTGCTATTTTGTGCATCCCCCTTTCGGCAGAAAGTAATTTTTCCGCACCCAAATCTATCTGCACTTTTATTTTAGAAGTTACTTTTAGAAATAGAGGATCGTGAGTAATTGTCCATCCATCTTTCTCCAAAGCCGAACGTACTGTATCGTGAAAAATATCTTTGGCTGACATGATTTAAAAAAAAGTTTTACTAAATCCAAAAAGTATCTATTATGATAATAACTTAGCCTGTGCTGATAAGCAAGTAGAAAATGTAATTTATTGACTAAAATAATCGTGCTAAAATAAAACATCAGCTCATAACGGGAGAAAAATCCTATGTCAACCATGACTGTCAAAGATGTTGAGCAAGTTCAAACCGCTTTTTCCGAAGCTGGTTTAGATTACCAAATTGAACTAGAAGACGGGAGACTTTCAATTATGGGCCCATCAGACATCGTATCCAGCGAAATCGGTTCTATCCTAATTCGCTTGCTAGGTAACTGGGTTTATCCCCGCCGTCTCGGACGAGTTTTTGACTCCGCAGGCGGCTTTATTATGCCTGATACTAACGTCAAAGCACCCGATGTTTCATTTGTGCGCGCCGCACGACTGCGCCAAAGTCCGCGTTATTTCGGACAGTTAGTCCCCGATTTGGTAGTAGAGATTAAATCTCAGAGCGATCGCCTTAAACCTATAGAAACCAAGGTTTTGAAGTTTGTTGAGCTCGGAGCGATTGTCGGAATTGCGATCGATCCTGATGCCGAAACAGTAAAGATTTATCGCTCTGCTGGCGAACCGCAAATCTTGCAAAATGGCGATATTTTAACAATCCCAGAACTTTTCCCCGGTTGGGAATTGCCCGTTTCTGAATTGTGGCCTCCCATCTTTACAGAAGAAGAAACACAAGAAATATAGAATATAGCCTTTCTCAGGTAAATAAGGTGCTATTGGGCATTGGGCATTGGGCATTGGGCATTGGGCATTGTTGCTTCCTTCTTCCTTCTACTTAAACTCTTTCAATTTCTATTCTAGAACCTTGCGGTGACTTGAACACTTTAACTTGTGCCGGCAATCTTTCGCCCAATCCTCGAACGTGCGTAATTACTCCAATCAGCCTTTCTCGCTGCCGCAAAGATTCTAAAATTTGAGTAACGCTTTCGAGAGTTTCGGTATCTAAAGTACCAAATCCTTCATCGAGAAATAAGCTGCCCAACTGAGCTCCTTGAGACAGTTTTTCTGACAAAGCTAAAGCCATTGATAGGGAAGTCGCAAAGGTTTCGCCGCCGGAAAGTGTTCGCACTCGTCTAGCTTCGCCGCCGTTCCAATTATCTGTTACCCAGTATTCGCCATCTTGGTTTTTTAATTTGTAGCGATTGTCGGTTAATTCTTGCAAAATTAATGTGGCGCTGCCGACTAATTCTGCTTCTAAATGTTCTAAAATATAAGATTGAAATTCGTTAGATTTGAGATTTTGCGCTAAGGTGTGATAGGTTTGCTCTTGTTCTGTGAAATTTGTGATTTGCTGTGACAGTCTTTCGGCTTGTTCGAGATTTTGGGCGGCTACTTGAATCCACGCTAAAAGTTCGGCGCGGTTGTTGTTGGCTTGTTTGAGGTTTTCTTGGGCAGTTTGTTTTGCCGATCGCGCTTGTGCTAAATTATGTTCATCGGTAGTCCTACCTGCGAGATCCTCGCTCAAATCCTTCGCCCGCGTCTCTAACTGAATTTTTGACTCCCGCACGCAGCGAATGGAATTTTCCCATTCCGATTGTTTCTCAAGTGTCACCACCGCGGCTAAAAATGTCTTTTCTGTGAAATCAACCGCTGTTAATTTGGCCGACAAATCCAAGTTTAACTGCTGTTTGCGAGCCGCTGCTAGTGCAAAAACCTCTCCAGCTTGCTGCTCCCTTTCTGCTGCTTGAATAGCAGTATTTTGGGCAGTTTGATAAGATTCTTCAGCAGTTTTTAGCAAATTTGCCAAGTTTTGCTTGTCTGCTTCTAAGGCTTTTGCTAAATTAGCATAAGCTTGATATTCGGTAATTTGATAAAGCGCATTCACACAACTTTGCAACTGCTGCTGTCGGCGGTCTGATTCGGCGATCGCATCTTGATATTCTTGCTGTTTAGCGGCTAAAGCCGCTGCTGCAAAATTAAATCTTTGTTGAAAATTCTCATATTCCAATGATGCCAGTTGGAACTGCTGCTCGGTTTCGCGGTATTGGCGATCGCTCTCTTCAAGTATTGCTCGCTCTTGCTGCAACCGCAAGACTTCCCACTGAGAATCGTCCAGAACTTGAGTGATTTGCTGCTGCAATTCGGCAACTCTATTCGCGGTTAATTGCAACATTTGAGCCATTTCAGACTCTTTTTGCTGACCGGCTGAAACTGCGCTTTTTCCCTCAGCAGCCAACCTTTGAACAGCTTCAAAAACCATATTTGCACCCGCAACTTTCCGGCGCAAACCAGCGAGATCGACAATATTAGAACTCGGCAAAGCAGGGAGCCGATCGCTCTCAGGATGCACCCCCCCGCACACCGGGCAAGTATCGCCAGAACTCAGCGACATTCTGACAGCAGCCACACTCTCCAAACGCGCCGCTTCCGCATTAGCGGTTTGGGCCGCTTCTAACTCGCCGCCGCACTCTTTTAGCCGGATTTGAGCCGCTTCTAAATTAGCAACAACCTGCACATAATTCTGTTGAGCGCTTTCTCTGTCTGCGATAGATTTATTCAACTGTTCCTGCTGAGTTTTTCCCTGCTTGGCAATTAGCTCAAATTCCATCAATAACGGTGCAATTTGCTGCAATTGCTCTAAACGCTTTCCTCCCGGCGAATACTGTTCGAGTAGTGCCGCTGCTTTAGTAACTCGAAAACCAGCAGCCTGAATTTTAGTGTTAGCAGCTTGCATTTCTTTTTCTGCTGCTTGGAAAAAGCGGAGTTTTTCCTGTTGAGTCTTTTGGGCGCGCGCAACTTCTGTTTCTAATTGAGCGCGCTGTTCTTCATATACCTTAGCAGCAGCCAGAGCATCTTCGCGAGCCTTAATTTGTGGGGTTAATACCTCTGATTTTGCCTTTGCCGCGTCAAGTTGCTGCTGCTCTGCAGCCAGCTTTGAGCGAGCTTTGATTAACTGCTCTCGCGCTGCCACTGCGGCGTTTTCGGCGGTTTCATATTGACTGCGAGCCGATCGCACTAAAGCCCAATCTCCCTGTAAACGATCGGCAGCTTGCGCTCTTTCCAAACGCTGTGCTAAAATTGTCATTTCGGCGGAACTAGCATTTAATTTAGCAAGTTCTTGTTGCAGCTCTTGCCAGCGAACAAGTTGCGAAAATAGCTGTTCCTCTTGATCTAACGCCTTCTGAGCTTGGACAATTGCGCGATCGAACTGGGGTAACTGTTGCTCTAAAGTCACAAGTTGCGATCGCTTTTGAGCCACCTCATCCGCCGCCGGCGCGCTCAACTCAGCTAGCTGCCTTTCCACCATTTCCCGTTCTTGTTTCAGCAACTTTGCGAGTTCATTTGCTTCCTTCCGCATCTGCTCAAAAATCTCAAATCCCGCTAGCTGGCGCAAAATTTCCCGACGTTTTGAAGTATCCCCTTTAATAAACTCATCAAACTTACCTTGAGGCAGAATAATTGCCCTGGTAAAAGTATCAAAATCCATACCTAAAATCTGTTCGATCGTATTTTGAACAGCAACAATACTCGTCCCCACAGTTTCCCATACGCCATTTTGCCAACTTTCCAAAATTACCTTATTCTCGGGAGATTTCGGGCGAAAACGCCAGCGGCGCGTCACGCGATACTGTGCCGAACCCACAGCAAAACGCAACTGCACTTTAAGATTTTCGCTACCTTGACTCGCCAAATCGCTTACTTGTTTCCCGCTGCGAGTTGTCGTGCCAAAAAGAGCGTAAGTCATGGCATCTAGCAGCGAAGATTTGCCCGCACCCGTAGCACCGGTAATTGCAAACAAATCGAGTTCAGAAAAATCTAAACGCTGTTCGCGGCGGAAGCTGGTAAATCCTTCGAGAATAAGTTCTAGTGGACGCATACTGATTTTAGATTGGGGATTTGGGATTTCTATTATATCAATTCCGGCTGCGCCGGAATGATATAGAGGACACGGCAGTGCCGTTT
>JAUBOH010000034.1:0-28462 GCA_036700145.1 Microcoleus occultus BM001215366 | reverse complement strand
GGGGGGTGGGGGGGGTTTTAGCGCAGCCTTGATACTGTTCGCTGCCACCTTTTTTGATGGGGGAGTTTTCGCCTAACAGTACAGATTTGTTGTCGGGGAGTTCGACTAGCGATCGCGCTTTTAAAGGAATAGTAACGCCTGCCAATTTTACCGAAACTAAAGCATTCGCAGGGGCGATCGCCCCAAAGCAAATATATTCCCCCGGTAAACTCGCGACATCGACTTTCGGCGTCAGGGAATCTTTAGCAAAAGCCAAGCCTGCTGGGACTTCCGGCTGATTCGACTGGCGCGTTACCTTAATTGTGACTTCCCGATTTTCGTGACGCAAGGTAAAGACATTTTCGCCGAGTTGGAGGGGAAAAGTTGGGGCGAAATGGCCGGCTGCGGTGCGGGAAATTTGCTGGCCATTTACGGATACTTGTCCCGTTGGGGGTGCTGTACCGATCAAAAAGATGCGATCGGCTGTCGTTTGGTGCTTAGCGGGAGGATAAGCGACGAACAAAGGTTGAGCGGCTACAGCTACAGAGGCGATCGCCAATATCATCCCAAACACAATTAATCCTAAAAATTTGATCATTCTAAATTGCAACTAATTGAGAGCCTGTTTGTTATTTCTACTCGAACTTAAGCTCTGAAACCGGGTTTCTGAGGATCAGCCGTAAGTCTTATTTACTATACAGGCCCCATTTTATCAGGTTTGTAGTTGCACCTGCGATCGGCGACCTAAATTCCCGCGTAAAACCATTAAGTTTTAATTAATTCCGAAGTCGTTCTCCACAGTTGATCCAGCCGATTTGCCGGCATCGTCAAATACAAAACATCCCCCGCACTCAGACAACAATTTAGCAAATCCCAGCCGTGAATAGTTTGACAATTAGTTTCCAGATAAAGAGG
This sequence comes from Microcoleus occultus BM001215366, assembly GCA_036700145.1. Lineage (GTDB taxonomy): Bacteria > Cyanobacteriota > Cyanobacteriia > Cyanobacteriales > Microcoleaceae > Microcoleus. The sequence goes on along the minus strand of JAUBOH010000034.1, from coordinate 27,568 downwards.
CACAAAATCAGCAGACTTAGCAGCATCTTGAATGCGGTGGCCGCAGAAAGGATGTTTTGGCGTAATCAAAGTTGCGAGGGAAACCCACAGACTGTCAGCAGTCATCCCGTTGCCCAAAATTCTGCCTCCAATCGCCGCCGCTGCGAAAGCCGGAGCAGCTAATTCCGTCGGGTTCAAGACTCCTTCAAACTCAAAAACTTGCTGCACCATCAAAGCAAAATGGGGGTCTTGATTGCGGACAATAACTGACAATTTTGGTGCTAATCCTTTAGCGCTCAAGGCAATTTCTACATTAGACATATCGCTGCTTGTTACGGCTAAAAGTGCTGCTGCTTGCTTGACGTTAGCAGCTTCCAGAGTTGCGGGAAAACTGGCACTTCCCTGAATCACCGGAATTTTTAGAGAGCGAGCAGTGCTGAGAAATCGACAGTTTGGATCTTGTTCGATCGCCACAATATCATAACCGTTTGTGTGCAGTTCTTTCGCAATTTGGCTCCCAATTCCTCCCAGCCCGCAGATAATGTAGTGATTGCGCTGCGGAACTCGCGCCACATCCCAATATTCGGTAAAGCGAGTTCCCAATACATAATCGTTGAGCAGTGCGTAGCAAATGCCGATGATGCCGGCTCCAACTAACATCATGACAACTGTAAATAGTTTAATGCTGTCGGGAGCTTGTTCGGCAACTTTTTCATAGCCTCCGGCTCCGGTAATCATCCCTACAGAAAAATAGAGAGAATCGACAATTGAGATATTATCGTCAACACAAATATAGGTAGCAGTAGCCACTGCAATCATTGCCAGCAGCGTCAGTACAACAACTACTGCTGCTGGGCTGTGCTGCTGAAATCGGCGCAGGCTAGTTAATGTTTTGAGCAGTTTTTGAATTAAAGTTTTTTGGGGGCTGCGGACAGTCGGCTGAGTGGCAACAATTAGCCGATCGCCCTGCTGACATGGACGATCGGCAAGCACCGCCGATACTAAATCAATTTTGTTAGCAGCGGGCAGATAATAAATCAGCATTCGAGTGCGATCGTTCCACAAATCGCTGAGCTTGCGATTTTTCCAAGGATGATTTTCATCGATATATTCTTCGTGAATCGGCCAAGTGCGATCGAACAAACGCAAATGTCCGATCGCCCGATTTCCCAAAGCAGCAAAGGCAAAAACCGGAGCCGCCAAGGATGAAACGCTCATGGAAGCGTGATCGGGCAAAGTGCGATCGAGTCTGTCGCCCAAGCTAGTATTGAACAGTCTGTTAATGATGCGAATCTGAGGATTGAGAATCCTCGCCTGCATCAAAACTGCCAAATTCACAGCATCATCGTCTCCTGCAATTACTAAAGTGTGGGCTTTTTGAATGCCAGCCGCCAGCAAAGTAGAAGCTGCTTGCAAATTGCCAACAACCACATCAGAAGTTTCGCCGCGAATTGGGCGATCGCTAATACCAACCACAATCGCCCCCTGCTGTCTCAACAAACAAAAAATCTTGTGTCCCGTGTGGCCCAACCCGCAAACAATGATTCGAGGTTTCATAAAAATTTATTTCCCAGCCGATTTCGGAGCTGTCCTTTGTAATTTTACTTACCATTGTTGACTGCGGCGGCTTTGCAGAATGTAGCTAAAAACACTATATAGGATGGTTGCGGTGTCACAGTCTCGAAGTTTTGAAATCAGGAGATGGCGGTGTTGAAACAAAAACAGGGCTTGGCCTTGCGTCCCTACAGACATAAAGTGCAATTAACCTAATGTAATATTTTTAAAATATCCGGGTGCGACAGCCAACCAACAGCACCTGAATACATAGGGACGCAGCACTGCATTGTCCTGATATTTATGACTTCCTACATAAATTTAGCTTAGTTTCAGGAGTTATTATGAAATTGACTGCACCCTTATTAGCATCCGCTTTGTTTTTTGCAGGTACTGTTGCATTTGCCAGCCAAGTCCAAGCACGTCCTGCCATCAACTCTTGGAATAACACAACAACATTTCAGTGCGTTACTTCCGGGCGAAATTTTGTCACAATTGCGCGGCGGGGAAATGTCACGACAGATCCGATAATTCTGTGGAAATAAACCGAATTCGGTCGCGAATTTACACCTTGGCAGCGCTGTCAAACTGTTTCTAATAGATTGACAAAAGCTGTCACCGATCATGGCGGAAGATTGACCAACTTGCAGTTAACAATTGGAATGATTTGCAGCATATCTGTTATTTTGTCTCGATCGGCGCGATCGCGTATCAAATGAATTATCGCATTACTCATAGCTCGCAACCCCTTCTATTTTCTCATCAGTTAACTCGTACAACTCGCGCAACTGCTGCAACTTATCCGCATCCGGCTGCCAAAAACCCCGCCCGTTAGCCTCCAACATTCGCCCCACAATATTCCGAAAAGCTTCAGGATTTGCCTCCCGCAACTTCTGCGCCATCTCCTCATCCAAAGCATAAGTATCAGCCGCCTGATCGTAAACCCAACCATCAGTAAAATCAGCCGTTCCGCCCCAACCAATTAACGCCGTCATCCGCTGCGAAATTTCATAAGCGCCGCCCGAACCTTGATTTGCCATCGCGTTAGCCCACTTAGGATTTAGCAACTTAGTTCGATATTCCAAGCGCAGCAAATCTTCTAAATTGCGCGGAGTGGTATCCTGAGAAAAACTTTCTACAAAACTCGTGTTAACCTTTTTGCCACGCTGCTTTTCTGCGGCTTTCTTTAAACCGCCAGTATTCGCATAATACTCTTGAATATCAGTCAAACCGTATTCCACAGAATCAATTTCTTGAATTATGCGATCGCACCCTTGCAACAACTGAGTCAAAACCTCCGGCCTCGCCTCTCCCTTATCCTTTCTCCCGTAACTAAAAACATTGCGACTTTCCCAAGTTTTCCCCAACTCATCCCCCGATTCCCAACTACCATCCACAACCCGATCGTTAACCAAAGAACCAAAATCGCCAGCCGGATTAGAAAACAACCTTGCCGAATAATTCTGCACGCCTTGTGCTTGCAAAATTAAAGCGTGTTTGCGAATAAAATTATCCGATTCCGGTTCATCAGCATCCGCCGCCCGCACAAACAAATCATCAAGCAATTCAATAATATTCACAAAGCTATCTCGAAAAATCCCCGAAAGATTTCCCAACACATCAATCCTGGGATGACCGACATCAGCAAGCGGTTTTAACTCGTAGCGAACAATGCGGCCAGTACCCTCTTTAAGGGGTTCAGCACCCACCAATTCCAACAAAATGCCGATCGACTCCCCGCGAGTCTTAATCGCATCCAAACCCCACAGCATCACCGCCACAGTCTCAGGATAACTACCCTGTTCGGTAACGTGCTTGTCGAGAATTTTCCGCGCAATTTCTCGCCCCCTTTCAAAAGCAGCAGGAGAAGGCATCCGATAAGGATCTAAAGCATGAATATTCCTGCCAGTTGGCAACACACCAGCCCCATCCCGCAACAAATCCCCACCCGGTGCAGGCAGGATATATTCCCCATTCAAACCCCGCAAAAGATTAGTCAACTCATCCGTCGTTTGCAGCAACAAATCCCGAACCAGCAACCCATCCTCAAAAACCCCACCAAACCCATCTTGTGGCACAGGCATCTTGCCTGTGCTTGCTTGAAAAACAATTTCCCGAACCTGTTCCTCGGACAACTTATCCCCAAAATAAGCCTCAAGATAAGACGCCATTTCCTCAGAATTAGGAGGTTCACCGAGAACGTGCAAACCAGCAGAAAACAAGCGAGATTCCACCACCTGCAAATACTCGTACAGCTTCACCAAATAGCGGTTAAAAGCATCAGCACTGAACATTCCCACATTTTCAAAACTAAAAGCAATCCCCAACGTGCGAGCATCCTCAAACGGACAATCCGCCTCCAAACCGCTATCTAAAATATTCTAGCAAATAGCCTCTTTCAACACATAATTCTTTGCCGCATCCTCGCGATATTCCGCAATCAAATCCCGCAAAGCCATCAATTCCTTGTACAAGCCAGCGCGACCGTAGGGCGGCACGTTGTGAGAAATCAAAACACCGTAACCGCGCCGTTTGGCTAACATCGATTCCGAGGGATTGTTGGCGGCGTAGATATAAAGATTCGGCAAACTTCCCAACAAAATATCCGACCAAGAATAGCCAGTATTTCCCAGAGGAGAACCGGGCAACCATTCCACAGTGCCGTGCATTCCGAAGTGAACTACAGCATCAGCTTGAAAATCATTTTGCAGCCACTTGTAAAAAGCAGCATATTGAGGGTGAGGCGTCAAATCGCGATCGAACATCAAGCGCATCGGATCGCCCGAAATACCCAGCGGCGGCTGCAAACCGATCCAAACATTGCCCAATTGCACCCCGCCGATTTGGAACTCATCGCCCTCAGTTTTAATCCCCGTACCAGTCAGAGACTTCCACTGTTTTTCGATGCGGCTTGTTGACAAGTAGCCCAGCCATTTCTCCAGAGTTTTGACATTAACAGTATTTCCGTGACTTCCCCCCGCATCTGCGTTAATCCGCGTTAATCCGCCTACATCTGCGGTTCCTTCATCCGCCTCTTTCACCCTGCGAATCAACTCCTCACCGTCAGCCGGAATTTCTCCAACTGTATAACCTGCTGCTTGAAGTTTGTGCAGGAAATTTAGCAGCGATTTCGGTACATTAAGTAAAGCCGCCGTACCAGCGGCACCGTAACCGGGAGGAAAGCCGTAGAGAATAATCGCAATTTTCCTTTCAGATGGCGGAGTTTGCCGCAGTTTAATCCAATTTTTAATTCTACCTGTGAGGCGTTTGAGGCGATCGGGAATTAGATAAATATCCTCACCAACCAAACCGCCGAGGGGAACAGGATCGATCGCGCCATCCAACTCAGGCAAAGCATACAATACCACACTTTGCAAACCTCCAATACCCTGACGAGTCCAAGAATGAATATCCTGAATCAACAGAGGTGCGGACACAAAATAAGGTACATTTTTAGCAGCCAGAATCTTTTTAGCAACTTCCACCTGCCGCCCAGCCTCCATCGAACCAGCGGGCCCGCCAACCAGGGGAAAGCCAATCGTAGAAACAATCGCATCAACTTCCACAGCTTCTTTAGCAAGAGAAAGAGTTTCAATATTGCCTTGTTTTCGCCGCGTAGTTTCATCAACAGTCGTCATCCAATCCCGCACCGCCACATGGCCTTCAACACCATTGATGAAAATCGGCAAAGGCACAATTCCCGCATCTTCAAAATAGCGAATTAATTGAGGAATGTAAGGCTGTTTGGTGATGACGTGTTTGCGGTAAAGCAAGATGCCCACAACCGGAGACTTTACTCGATCTGAATTTGCAAACCAATTGGTTCCAAATTTTGTGGAACGGGCATCTTGCCCGTTAGAAACCTGGTCTGAATTTTGAGACCAATTGGTCTCAAAATTTGTGGGGTGGGCATCTGGCCCGCCCCTACTAATTTGATTAGCGAGATACCAATCCAAATAGTGCCGAGGCGATGCAAAATAACCGTCATAATCTGGATGCAGCAAACCCATATTTGGAGTTTCCACAGGCGGCGGAATTTCCCCAACCTTCAGCCCCAAATACTTTTCGGCAATAATCCAAAACATCGAGACAACATTATCCGCACCGCCCGCATTCCAGTAACCATAAATAATCAGCCAGTTGCGTAAATCCTGTACTTTTTTCACCGGCACGTATTTCAACAACTTCGGGCCAACCTTCAAAAAGCTAATGTAACCAGCCAGCTTATCTTCTTCTCGCCCATTGCTGAACTTATCCAGAATAAACTTAACAGGCTTCGGCATTCCCTTCGGATTGTCACCAATTTTAAAAGCGCCGATTTGAGTAAGACTCATCAATTCCAAAGCCGACTCAAAAACCAGGCGAATCGGGATATGTTGCACCCTTTCTCGCAGCCACATTACCGCATCGTAATCAAACAGCAAACTCCCAAAAAACACATCAGCATTCGAGAGGGCGGCTGCTACAGCGTCGGGTTCATCTGCGAGGGCGCGATCGCTAAAAACCCGTACTTCCAATTCCTGACAGCCAGAAACAGCCAACAGGGCCGCTTTCCGGTACAAATCGGCATTAAAAGATTCAAACCCTGCAATTAAGACAATGCGTTTCACAGCCAAACCTCGAAATATCTGCTTATTTTAATGATAGACTAATTGCAGAAATTCACAGGCTCTCCGGCCTGTGCCACTAATAAAAAAGAAAAACTTCTTGCTTCACTTCTTACTCTTCCTTCGCGCCCTTCGCGCCTTCGCGGTTCGTCAAATCTAAGAAAAAATTAAAATAATCAAACCAATCCAAACACAAGCATAATTAAAACCGTGAAGCGAACTCCTCCCGCAATTATCATATTAGGTCAAAACAGCCAGCCGATCGCCCAAAAAATCTCCGCACTCTTCCCCGGTTCCCAGATTTACGGTTTAGCCGATCGCACTTTCGACACAGACATCAACTTTAGCAACTTCGGCGAAACATTGCGCGCATTATTTGCAGCCGAAACCCCAATCATCGGCATCTGCGCCGCCGGAATTCTGATCCGCACCCTCGCCCCAATGCTGTCAGACAAACGCGCCGAACCGCCAGTTTTAGCCGTCGCCGAAGACGGAAGCGCCGTCGTACCCCTGCTGGGCGGTTTGCACGGCGTGAACGATTTGGCGAGAGAAATTGCCGCAGCCCTGGGCGTACAGCCTGCAATTACCGCAACCGGAGATATCCGGTTTCGCACCGCGCTGCTGAGTCCTCCCCAAGGCTATTATTTGGCGAATCCAGACGATGCCAAAACTTTTATTTCAAATTTGCTCGCCGGGGCGAAAGTACGCCTAGAAGGCTCAGCTAGCTGGCTTTGGGAGAGCAATTTGCCGTTAGCGAAGCCCTCGAAGAGGATCGCCCCCGACGCCGAATTAACCATCCGCGTCACCGAAAAAGCAATTGTACCAACGCCAAACTGTTTGGTTTACCACCCGCAAATTGCAGCAGTTGCAATTGCGAACCTATCGAATATCGATTTAGAAACAGCAGTATCTTGCGTTCAGCAATTATTGCAAAAAACAGGTTTATCAGCAGCTTCTATTTGCGGAATTTTTGCCTTAAAAGATGACACTGGAAATCCGGCAGTTGAAGCAATTTCAAAATATTTTCAAGTTCCCGCCCGTTTCTTCAATCAATCCGAACTTGTTGTCGAATTAGACTCAATTGAAATCATCGAAAATCAGGCAGCCCAAATTGCCCTGACAGCAGTCGGTGCAAACAGTCAATTAGTCGGGTACGATCGCACTTTCGGCCTCAATTGCGCGATCGCCCTTGCTACCGAACCGATTGATGCCAGCGCGATCGGAATTAGCCGCGGCAAACTGGCGATCGTCGGTACGGGCCCCGGAGGCGCTGCATGGATGTCCCCGGAAGTTAAGGGAATTCTGCGCGAAGCCACGGATTGGGTGGGTTACAAGTTCTATCTCGACTTAGCCGGAACCTTGCGCGAGGGACAACAGCGGCACGATTCCGACAACCGCGAAGAGATCGATCGCGCCCGTTTTGCCCTAGATTTAGCAGCATCCGGCAAATCCGTCGCCGTCGTCTCCTCGGGAGATCCCGGGATTTTTGCGATGGCGGCGGCAGTGTTTGAGGCGATCGAACTTACAGCCAAACCCGAATGGCAAGGCATCGATATTCGAGTAGCACCGGGCATTTCAGCCATGCAGGCGACCGCTGCTGCGATCGGAGCACCCCTCGGACACGATTTTTGCGCGATTTCGCTTTCCGATATTCTCAAGCCTTGGGAGGTCATAGAACAGCGGATTTCGGCGGCTGCGGCGGCTGATTTCGCGATCGCATTTTACAATCCAGTATCCACACAGCGGAAGTGGCAATTGGGAAGGGCGATCGAAATTTTGCTGCAAAGTCGCGATGCTAAAACCCCCGTTATATTGGGGCGAAACCTCGGCCGGCCAGGCCAATCCGTGCGCGTTTGCACCCTCGGCGAATTCCAGCCGCAAGACGCAGACATGAGAACTTTAGTAATTATCGGTTCCAGTCAAACTCGGATTGTGCCCCGCAAATATGGAGGCGTTTGGGTTTACACGCCGCGCCAATACAAAAAATGAGTTTAAATAATTTGTCAAAAACAACATTTCTCTCTCTCTTCTCTTTCTCTGCGCCCTCTGCGGTAAAAAAAACCTTCTTCACAAAACCCGCCACCAATGAACACTAAATTACCAGAAACAATAGAAACAGCTACGTTTGGACTTGGTTGTTTTTGGTCTCCAGACGCGCAGTTTGGACTCATCGAAGCAGTCGTGCGAACTCGCGTCGGTTACGCGGGCGGAACTACAGCAAACCCGACCTATCATAACATTGGCAATCATATTGAAGCGGTCGAAATAGATTTCGATCCATCGCAGATTTCATATCCAGAACTCCTAGAGATTTTTTGGATAAGTCACAATCCCCACCAATCTCCTAGTTGGTCTCGCCAGTACATGGATGCAGTTTTATATCGCACTGAATCACAAAGGCAATGTGTTGAACTAAAACTCGATCGCGAAAAAGCTAAGGGCGGCGAAATTTATACATTAATTCAGCCTTTGACCCAGTTTTATTGGGCTGAGGATTACCATCAAAAATATTATTTGCGTCAGGAACCGGAACTGATGAAAGAATTCGATCGAACGTGCGATCGGACCCAATTCATCAACTCTCTTGTCGCAGCCAAAGTTAACGGCTATGTCGCGGGCTGTGGAAGTTTATCAAATCTTGAAAGGGAAATTAGAAATTTTGGTTTATCCGCAGCCGGATGCCAAAAGTTAGAGAAAATAGTTTCTAGAAGCCGACATTAAATAAAACTCATAATCTAATTTATTCATTGACCCTGATTCTTGTAGATACTGTCTTGGCCGATATATTACTATGTAACTGTCAACTGTCAACTGTCAACTGTCAACTGATATAGATGCCATCCTCACCTTAATCAATAGTTCATTCAGTGCAACTTTGGCATCAGAATTTGACGGCAAATGACTTGTACTACTTGCCTCTTCCAATAGCTTAACCAGCCGATCGCACTCTTGTCGGTAAAACTCAATATCTGCATCTTCCAGCACAGATTGTTCCGCCCCGCCCAACTTTCTCGCAATCAAATCAGGAATGTACGACAACTGAAATTTATCATTAAGCTTCACCAAATTCCCCTCTACCTCCCCCGTTTGCATCAAATGAATCCCTGTCAGCAACACCCGGTAAACATACAGCAGCGGTTTTACCCGGCGCGGGTGTTCTTTCTCAAACAATTTCCACTGATTTTGAGCAAAACCTAGATAGTGGTGGCTGTGATGCTTGGTTATGCAGTTAGAAGCAATGGCTTTTAATTCCTCATGTTCGGGAGTAGTGTAAACGATTAGCGGCGAGTAAAGTTGTTCCAGTACATAGCCGTTGCGCCGCAACAGCAAATCAAAAAATTTCTTGATATCGTGAGTGACTAAATCGAGTTCTAATCCCTCTCGAACCTCAGAAACTTCGATAGTTTCTTCTCCCGGAATCAGTCCAACTACTTCTGGTAATGGCAAAATATGGACTCCCCGCAAATCGAAATCAGAATTTGCGGAAGGAAAGCCGTATAAATGCGATCCGCTGATAGTAGCAAACAGCAGCGGGTAAGGTCGAACCGAGATAATTTTAGCTAAATCGGAGATATATTCCATAAATTTTACCTTCCATAAAAATGGTTCGTAGTGAGGACTTTAGTCCTCAGAAGTCAAGGACTAAAGTCCTCACTACAAACATTCTCGATCGCCCTCCGGCGCGCTTTAATCAAAAACTGATTGGCTTTCTCGTAATTAGGGCGTTCTGGTAAAGAAGTTGATGCAAAAGCGCGATCGAACTCTCGATGCAAATCCAACCGCCAGCGATTCACCTCATCCCAGGACATTTCCTGATTGCGGATAGATAAAAGTTGCGATCGACAATCCTGCACCCGAACCGGCACAAACCCCTCCTTGAGTACAGTAATTCCCGACAGCAGCAAGCGAATCAAGTGCATAGCGTGCTTCGATCGCACTTCCCCAGTATTTCGCAAGTCTTGCTCCATTTTTTTAAATTGAGACAAAACATAGCTATTGTAAGTTTGATAAATTAATTGAGACAGAAAGATTTCCCGGATTTCCAGCAATTCTTCTGCTACAGGAGAAATTTTTTCTACTAAAGGCGTGTACAAACATTCTAGCACATTCGGATTAGCTTTTAGTGCCAAAACCAAAAATTTTTGCAGTTCCCAGTAGCATTCTTGATTTTCCTTGTTTTCCAATTGTTCTGGAATGCCGTAAAGCGACCAATGAAGCATTGCCGGCGGCTGATAAATCCCGCGCCGATCTGTATCGGATTGCTCGTTGTCGAGACCGTAAGCTCTCGAACCGACAATGCAGCGGTAAATAACAGAATCATAGAGGTTGTATTCTGCCAGAAAATCTCCTCCTGACTGCAATCCTTCGCTCTGAAACTGCTTGCGGATGCTGAGTTCGCGCCGCCGCAGACTGATGGTTGTTCCGTCTGGCAATTTGACCAAATATGCGTGGGAATTGTCCGTAGGCGATTGAACGATGACACCTACTAATCCCTGTTTCCAAGATTCGTTAGTTGCAGGATTTTTGACCTCAATTTTGGTAACAATTTGGGTTCCTGCGGGGATGATTAAGTTGAAATTTTGGGGAATATTGGCATTTGCCATCAGGGAACCTCCGGCGGGGGCACGAGCTACCATGTTATTGTAGCATATGTGTAGTATAAAAAAGGGCGATCGTGTCCCTGCCCGCAAGCTACGGCAATTTTGGTCTTCTTGAACATAGTCTAATTCATAATCAATTCTGCAAACATAGAAACAGAAATAATTAACGTATTCTCTAAACTCTGAACTTCAGTAAAATCGCGCTCGCCTGTAATTAAAAAATCAGCATTAGCAGAGAGCGCACAAGCAATAAACTTAGCATCTTTTCGATCTCTAGGAAAATCAATTTCAATAGAGACATCAATCAGTTTGGTTGAATCCTGAATCAAATTCAACCATCTTTCTTTCTGAACATCTGTTAATTTGAGTTTTCGTCTACTTAATACCTCCTGATACTCTGCTAAAATTCCTTCTGAAACTACCCATTCAAAATCAGGTTGATTGATAACCCAGCTAATAACAGAAGCTGGTTTTCTTCCAGCGATTGCCGCAGACACTAAAATATTAGTATCGATAACAACTCTCATTCTCCGCTCCGATAAGCTGCAATTTCTTCGGCAATTTCTTCATCAGTTAAAGGACGATCGGCGTGTAAAGCCTGGGTTTCTTCACATAAGTTACTAAAATTTTCAGCTAAAGCTTGTCTGTGCGGATCTGGCTGATAAGTATTCTTAAGTTCCCGGCTGATTTTTATTTTTTCTGCTAGTAACTCTTGTGCAGCTTTTCCTGAAAGAATGGTTACTACTTGCCGAGGTTGATTAAGATGCTGTTTTTCTGACAAAGCTTTTAAAGCATCAGTAATTACCCGATCTTGGGTTGTATATTTCCCTGTTTCTAGAAGTTGTTGCAACAACTTTTCTTGTTCTGAGTTCAGAATTATTTGGATCATAATGTTGCCTCTATCTGTTTTCTACTTGAGCGAAAACTTAGCGATTTGATGTACGCTGAATCAAGTAAGCAGACTCAAAACTACCCACTACAACTTAAGGATTGAGTAAAAAGTAGAACTCTCGGTATGATCATAAACCTTAAGCCCTTAACTGATAAGAGAATAAATGGGATGGGCAATACAGGATTTGAACCTGTGACCCCTTCCGTGTGAAGGAAGTGCGCTACCACTGTGCTAATTGCCCGTAGATAGTTAACATAACATACTAAGTTCAGATTTGCAACTAAATTTTTCCCAAAAATTCAGTTGCACTCGACACAATGCCCATAAGACAGGCATTTGTCGAGCCTGACATCAATCAACCACCCACCAACCAGCCGCAGGGCCGACAAACCGCACCACAATCCACCAACCAACCAACAAGCTAATCCCGATCCAGCTTCCGCGACTTGTCCACTTCACAAAATCTTCGCTTTGGGTTTTCGTGATCGGGAGCCAGGGAAGAATGCGCTCTTCTTTGCCGTACTTGTCGCCGATCGACTCTTTGCGACGCTTAGATTCGCCCATAATCTTTATTTGCTTTCATTAGATTTCAACTGAAATACTCAACCCAATTATACGCCAACAGGTAATCTCAAGCCTGGGTCAACCAAGTCGTATCGAGATAATCAATCCTCGCAAACGGACTCAAAGCCGCTAAAACCTGCTGTCCGTAACTGCGGTGAATCACCCGCGTGTCAAAAATCGCCACAACCCCTTGACGTTCTCGCACAGGCGCGATCGCCCTTTGCAACTCATTCAGCGCCGCCGGCAACAAATACAACCGAAACCAATCTTTGCGCTGCTCCTTATAATAAGCCACACGCGCCGTCACCAAAGGATTCTCCAAAGAAGGAAGCGGCAAAGTCGCGATCGCCAGCAAATGCGGCGCGCTCAATTCCCCCTGATGTTCCCGCCAAAACTCCCACCCAGTCACCAAAATCCCATTCTCCCCCACATCAGTCTTTTCTACCCGCACCCGAGAACCGAACTCAGAAGCCAAAATCGCCGCCAGCCGAGCCTTGAGCGGTACATCTCCAACTATCAGCACAGTTAAACCCGCCACCGACGCGCTCATAAACAGCAAAGTCCGAATTTCTTCAATTAAAACACCCTGAAATTCCGGCGTATTCGGCAGCGGCAGCCAGTTGGGAATGTACAGTTGAATTAATTCGCTTTGTCGATCGGGCGAAAACTTAACACCCGTCAATTCTGGAAGTCCCAACATTTGCCGGAAAATCGGAGCCTTCGGTTCCAAATCCACCGCAGAGCCAATCAAAACCACAGGCCGAGCGTCCCAAATTTTGCCCAAAACCTCAGCCACCTGCACCGGCGCGCAGTACAGAGAAAATGACCCGCCCGATCGATTAATTTGCGCCCATCTGAGTTGTCCGTTCGTTTCCCACTGTTGCCAAAAGTTGACCCAAGCCGCAGGTAGAAACGACAAAGACTCGATCGAACCTTGATGAATTTTTTCAAACAGCCCCATCAAGATATTTTGCTCTGCGGTTTCCAACAAATAGCACTCATCAGGCTTGGCCGGATGTTGAAATAAAGCCCGCGTTAGCAGTACCCGCACTTGCAGGATCGCATCAGCTTCCAAAGGCACCGCCAGCATCAATTCATTCCAGTCAGCCGGTTCCAAACGCGCCGTCAATTGCTGCCGCGTCCAAGCTTCCAAGTCATCCACACCATCAATAATTGTCGGGATCTTGCTGTGAAGTTGCGAATCAACCGCTAAATGCTCGGCCAGCCAAGACTCTGGATTTAGCAGCATCAATCCTCGGAAATCCGTATTTTGGTCGTAAGTCTCGATCTGCCGCTCAGTTTGCAGCCACTCTTGCAAGCGCGGAATTTCCACCCGCTGCAAATATTCCAGCAGCGGTGCCGGCGCCACTAAAATAACAGGCTCCGGCCACATTAAAATCGGCATCAAATAGCTGACTCGATACCGCTGTCGGTAAGAAAGAGCCGGAAGCCCCGTTTGGATCAGAGCGCTGCGCCCCAAGCGCAAAGCCCGCGCCACGAGCCGCGCCATCGTTAAGTGGTGGGGCCAGTGCGGCTCGGAGTTCGAGCGCAGGAAGCTCAGCAGCGAATTGTGGACTTCTACCTCAATCAATCTATTTTGCAGTTGAGATTTCTCAATCAACATAATCAAAACTGGCCAGAAAATCAACTACTTTTTGACCGATCGGCAAACTGAATTTACTCTCCTGATTATTTCCACCTCGCTGACCAAAATTCTGGTGAGACTGCACGGTCAAACTCTCCTGCCCCGAACTCATTAAAATAGTTTGGGTAGGTGACTGAAAAAACTTGGTTTTCTGACCTGGATTGAGTGCTTTGATCAGCATTTTTATCACCTCATTCAAATTATCCCTCGCTGCATTGAATGCTTTACACAACTGCACCGTCCGTTTTATTTCCAAATCTTGAATCTCGATATTTTTGCAGATCGCCATAAGATTTTTCTGAGTTTCTAAGGCATCATTAAAAGGAAGAATCGCTAAAAAAGCTGCTGGCAATAAATGCTCGTCGCTATCTAATCTAAAAGTGAGAGTTGTCCGGCGGTAGCCGACTTCAATATTCGGAGGACAGCTCATTGCCGGGTAATGCCGAGCTATTTCGCAGTAAGCTGTTGCTAAAGTGCTGTTTGCTGAGTGGTCTAAAAGTGAGTCAACCACAATTTGTACTAATCCAGGCCTGTGATTTAAAAATTTTCGCGCTTCTGACGGCGAATTAAATTTTTGAATCATAGTGCGAGCTCCTCCGGGGCTGATGTCAACCCACTCGCAAGTAATATCATCTGCGATGATACCAAACCGGGGAACCAAATACAGTTTTGCCCCAGTTAAAGTTGCCCCCGTCAAATCCGCGCCCACCCAATCTGCGTTAATCAAATTGGTTTCTGTCAAATCAGCGTGAACCAAACTCGCATTGGCTAAATTAGTATTTCTTAAATCTGCTCCGTTGAGGTTAGCTCCGCTGAATTTAGCATCGCTCAAATCGGCGCCGTTGAGGTTAGCACCGCTCAAATCGGCCCATTTGAGGTTAGCTCCTCTCAAATCGGCACCGCACAGATTCACCTGCTGCAAAGAAGCTTGTCTCATGTCGGCATTGCTCAAATTGACGCCGTTAAGTTCTGCTTTCGTCAAATCCGCGCCGTGCAAGTTTGCTTCAGTAAAATTAGCTGATGAAGCCGAAGCACCTCTGAGATTTGCACCGGAAAGATTAGCACCGCACAGGTTAGCTTCCGTGAGTTTTACCTCTCTTAAATCTGCTTCAGTCAGGTTAGCGCCGCTAAAGTTAGTTTTGCTAAGTTCGCAGCGGACTAATTCGCCTCTAATCAGGGATGCTCCGATTAATTGAGCTCCACTTAAATCGGCTCTCACTAAGTTTACTACGTTGAGACTGGCCCCGTTTAAGATTGCCCGCGAGAGATTGGTGCTGCTGAGTCTAGCCACATTCAGGTTAGCTTCGCTCAAGTCAGATTCGCTCAAGTTAGCGCCGCTGATGTTGGTGACAAATAAGCTCGCCCGCCTTAAAATTGATTGGCTGAGGTTGATGCGGCTGAGATTAGCTTCATTCAGGTTGATTCCTGTGAAATCTCTGTCGCCTTCTGTGTATCTTTTGACGAGTTCAAATCGTTTTAGAAGTTCTTCAGCTTCCATTTTTTTACCTGACTGAAAGGGCGATCGGCTAACTTTTCTGTGGCATGAATACAAATTATATCAAATTAATTTAGAGTCTTTAATCACCTAGCTGATAAAAGCTTTTGACAAACTCAACCACCGTATTTAGTGGCGGGGTTGTGAATCTTTGGGCTTTAATTGCAGGACTAATCGAGGTTTTGTTGACTCCCGGCAAATTTGTCAAGTTTCTGCCAAAGTCTGGGTGATAGTGAACCATCAAACTTTCGGCGCTGGAGTTAGCCAGTACAGTTTGAGTAGGCGATTGGAAAAAACTCGGCACCGGTTCGCGTTCGAGGCGCATCGGCTGAATTTTCATTTCCCCGATTTTTCTAATTGTTTTGGTCAGGGTCACGTTCAATTGCACTACCAAATTTGAGACTCTGACGCCCAGGTTATTGCCGCTTTGGGGTTGAATCATCTTGATTAGAGTAATGAGATTTTTCTGAGTAAATGCCGCGTCGCTAAAGGGAATAATGGCAACGAAAGCTGTGGGAAATAGTTGCTCGTCCTGGTCTATTCTAAATGAAATGATTGTGCGCCGCGAATTAACTTCAATGCTGGGAGGATTGCTCAAACCCGAGTATTGACGGGCAATTTGGCGGTAGGTAGCCGCGAGGACAAAGTTAGCGTCGGGGTCTAGGGGTCGATCGACAATAATTTGAACTGTCGGCGGTGTAGCATTGAAAAACCGTTGAGATTCTTCTGGGGAAAAGCGCTGAATGTGGCTGCGATCGCCGTTAGGACTCATGTCAACCCAATCGCAAGTAATATCATCTGCTTTCAGACCAAACCTGGACACCGCGTAGATTTTTGCCCCCGTCAGGGCCGCCCCCGTCAAATCAGCACCCGCCCAATCAGCATGAATCAAATTCGCTTGAGTCAAATCCGCGTGCACCAGAGTAGCGTTCAACAAGTTGACATTGCTCAAATTTGCCCCGTACAAGTTGGCCCCGCTCAATCTCGCTTCATCGAGGTCAGCGCCGGTCAGGTTCGCCCCGCTGAGGTCAGCCCACCGGAGATTAGCACCTCGCAAGTCAGCGCCGCTGAGGTTGGCTTGAGACAGATTAGCTTGTCTGAGTTCAGCATTGCAGAGGTTGACTCCTCGCAAGTCTGCCCTGCTGAGGTCGGCTCTGTGCAAGTTGGCTCGTTCCAAGTTAGCCGCTGTCAGGGAAGCGCCTCTGAGGTGAGCTCCGCTGAGGTCGGCTTGCTCTAGATTAGCTTCTCTGAGGGTTGCTTCTCTCAAATCTGCTTCGCTGAGGTTAGCACCGCTCAAGTTAGCACCGCTGAGGTCGGCTCTGATCAGTTCGGCTCTGATCAGCGTAGCTTCGACGAGTTGGGCTTCGCTCAGATCGGCCCGAATCAAGTTAGCCACGTTGAGGATAGCGCCGCTGAGGTTGGCTTTGCTGAGATTTGCACCGCTGAGTCTAGCAACATTGAGTTTGGCTTTTCTCATGTTGGCATTTGACAGATTGGTGCCGCTCATGTTAGTGAGGCTCAAGATTGCCTCGCTGAAATTAGCCCCACTCAGATCGATCCTGCTGAGATTTGCCTCGCACAGCAGGATAGCAGTAAAATCTCTTTCTCCTGCGGCATATTTGGCTCGGAGTTCTTCGGCGTCCATGCTTTTGACTTTCCCTGATGTGTTAGCTAAAACAAAGCTTTTTTGTGCCAACCTTTAAAATAGAATAAGCATTTTTTGTAACTTGATGCAATATGCCTAGACATCTATATTGTGGAACCCTTTTATAAAATCCAAAATGGTAGTGATATTAGCTTGACCCAATTTTGTGATTTCGGCTAACTTGCCCGCGCTGGAGTTGTTCGGGTCGTATTTTTTTATCAGGCGCTTGCCGAAGGCTGGGTGGTGATATACGCTGAGTCTTTGATCGCGGGAATTAATTAAGATCATCTGTGTAGGAATTTGAAAAAAATTGATGCTTTCTCCGATTTTTGGAAAAGAACTTGAAATTTTGATTTGGTCTACTTTGCTGATAGCTTGGTTGAGAGCTTTGCTGCATAACTGGACGTGTTTGGATTCTTTGACGTTCAGTTTGCCTGCATCGTGGGATTGAATCATTTTCATCAAAGCTATCAGATTTTTTTGAGTTGTGGCGGCGTCGTTAAAAGGAATGATGGCAACGTAAGCGGTGGCAAATAATTTATCGTCGCTGTCCATTTTAAAGGCGAGTACGGTGCGCCTGGAGCTGACTTCGATCGTCGGTGGCTGACTTAAACTCGGGTATTGTTGGGCAATTTGGTAATAAGTTGCAGCTAGGGCAAAATGAGCGCCTTGGTCTAAGGGCGAGTCAATCACAATCCGAACTGTGGGCAAAGATGAGTGAAAAAATTCGTGGGTTCCTCCGGAGTTCAACCAGTAAATTTGGCTGTGGTCGCCGTTGGGGCTCAGATCGACCCACTTGCAGGTCATACCTTCGGTTTTGATGCCGAGCCGCGAAACTGCGTGGAGTTTGGCTCCGGTTAAGGTGGCTCCGGTCAAGTCGGCTCCAATCCAGTCGGCGCGGATCAGATAGGCATTTGAGAGGTCGGCGTGAACTAAACTGGCATTGAGCAAGTTGGCGTGGCAGAGGTCGGCTCGGCTGAGGTCGGCGCCGCTCAATTTTGCTTCGCTCAGATCCGCCCAGCGCAGGTTGCAGCCGCTGAGGATGGCCCAGCGCAAATTAACGCCGCTGAGGTCGGCGCCGCTGAGTACGGCTTGAGTGAGGTTGGCTTGTCGGAGTTCTGTCCCTCGCAAGTCGGCGCCGCTGAGGTCGGCTCGGCTGAGGTCGGCGCCTTGCAGGTTGGCTTGTTCGAGGTTGGCTTCTGTCAAGCACGCACCGCTGAGGTGAGCGCCTCGAAGGTTGGCTTGAGCGAGGTTGGCTCCTCTGAGGGTGGCTTCGGTGAGGGTGGCGCCGCTGAGGTTCGCTTGAGCGAGGTTGGCTCCGCTGAGCTCTGCTCTAATTAGCTCGGCTCTGATCAGTTTTGCTCCTGTGAGTGTGGCTCTTTTGAGGTCAACTCGCACTAGGTAGGCGACGTTGAGGTCGGCGTCGGTGAGGTTGGCGCCGCCGAGATGGGCGCCGCTGAGTCTGGCGATGTTGAGCTTGGCACCGGTGAGGTTGGTTTTGCTGAGGTTGGCTCCGCTCAGGTTTGCTACACTCAGATTCGCACCCTTGAGGTTGGCTCCGCTCAAGTTGACGCCGCTGAGGTTGGCCTCAGTCAGGTTGATTCCGGCAAAGTTTCTTTCTCCGGCGGCATATTTTTTTAGGAGTTCCTCGACTGTCATTGGGGCGGCACCGTATCAAATATCCCCATTTTATTGCTATGAATATCGGTATTGTCGGACTTGGTTTAATTGGCGGCTCGATCGGTCTGGATTTGCGATCGCGCGGGTTTGATGTTTTTGGGGTTTCGAGTCGCCAGCAGACTTGCGATCGGGCGAAAGCTCGCGGTGTTGTCTCTGAAGCCAGCATACACCTGTCTGACATGGCAGCAGCCGATTTGGTTTTTATCTGCACGCCTCTGGGTTCGATCGAGCCGATCGTCCGAGAACTGGTACCCTATCTTTCCCCTGATACCATTGTAACGGATGTCGGTTCCGTAAAAACACCCATAGTACAAGCTGTGTCTTGTCTGTGGCCGAATTTTGTGGGGGGACACCCGATGGCGGGGACTGCTGAAAGCGGAATCGAGGCGGCGGTAAGGGATTTGTTTGTGGGGCGGCCTTACGTGGTGACGCCGACAGCCGAAACGCCATCAACAGCGGTGGAGCAGGTTGAGGAAATTGCACGATCGCTCGGTGCGTCTGTTTACCGATGTGAGCCACAAGAGCACGATCGAGCTGTGGCTTGGATTTCTCATTTGCCGATCGTGGCTTCCGCGACGCTGGTTGCTGCGGTCGCTGTTGAGGGCGATCGGGATATTGTTAATTTAGCCCAAAGTTTGGCGAGTTCTGGTTTTCGGGACACCAGCCGCGTTGGGGGCGGCAATCCCGAGCTGGGAGTGATGGTGGCCAAGTACAATCGGGAGGAGTTGTTGCGATCGCTCTCTATTTACCGCGACACTCTCGACGAGTTCATCAGCGATATCGAAGCTCAAAATTGGCAAGCTCTCGAACACAAGCTGAAGCTGACTCAAGAAGCGAGAAAGAATTACAACTTGTGAGCCAAAAATTACTTAAAACTGTCCCCGTCTCGATTATGATTGTGGACGCCTCTATATTGAGTTTCAATGTACACTTATTCTCGGCTCAAGCGGGTTTTACTGGGTGAATCTCTCCCCACCAGCGCATCTGTTCACGAACGGCTGAGCAACGCTACAGGACTAGCTGTTCTTGCTTCCGATGCGCTTTCGTCTG
Organism: Microcoleus occultus BM001215366; assembly: GCA_036700145.1. Taxonomy (GTDB): domain Bacteria; phylum Cyanobacteriota; class Cyanobacteriia; order Cyanobacteriales; family Microcoleaceae; genus Microcoleus. Next base: position 7,856 of record JAUBOH010000034.1, on the reverse strand, counting down.
TTGCTTACGCTACTCAAGAAACTCTGCTCGTGCTGTTATTAGCCGGGAGCAGCAGTTTGAGTTTATCGCTGCCTATTTCTGCAATTATTATTTTACTGTTGGCGATCGTTGCACTTTCTTATCGACAGACGATTAAAGCGTACCCCAATGGCGGGGGCGCTTACATTGTGGCGCGAGAAAACTTGGGTACTTATCCCGGTTTGATCGCAGCGGCTTCGCTGATGATTGACTACATCCTCACCGTAACTGTGAGTATTTCGGCTGGGGTGGCGGCCTTGACTTCAGCAGTTCCCGGACTGCAACCGTATACAGTTGAACTGTGCTTATTTTTTATTGTCTTAGTCATGTTTGCCAATCTCAGGGGCGTCCGGGAATCTGGCAATATATTTATGGTTCCTACCTATGCGTTTATCCTGGCGATTTTTATCTTGATTGGTATGGGTTTATATCAACAAGCAACAGGTCAGGTTTTGCCGACATTAGAAAATATTCCAGCCTCTGAACCTTTGGGATTGTTTTTGATTGCGCGCGCTTTTGCGGCGGGCTGTACTGCTCTGACTGGAGTTGAAGCTATCTCGGATGGTGTGTTAGCTTTCAAACCTCCTGAATGGAAAAATGCGCGGCTGACTTTGACTTATATGGGGGTAATTCTGGGACTGATGTTTTTGGGAATTAGTTACTTGGCTCATATTTATCATGTGATTCCTAGCGAACATGAAACAGTCCTTTCTGTGTTGGGAAAAGATATTTTTGGAGTGGGCATATTTTATTACTATTTGCAGGCGGCAACTCTGTTGATTTTGCTGTTGGCTGCGAATACCAGTTATGCGGATTTTCCGCGACTTTGTTATTTTTTGGCGCGGGACGGGTTTTTGCCGAGGCAGTTGTCGCTGTTGGGCGATCGGCTGGTTTATTCTAATGGAATTACTCTGCTCAGTCTCTGCGCTGCGTTGTTAATTATCATCTTCCGAGGCGACACTACTGCGGTAATTCCATTGTATGCGGTTGGGGTTTTTACTTCTTTTACTTTATCCCAATCGGGAATGGTAATTCACTGGTTTAAAGAGCGAGGTAAAGGTTGGCGAGCTAGTGCTGCGATGAACGGTGTCGGTGCAGTGGCAACTACCCTTGTTTTGAGTGTAATTGTTGCTACAAAATTCCTTTTGGGAGCTTGGGTTGTTGTAGTAACTATTCCGATCGCAGTCAGTCTATTTTTAGCTATCAACCGACACTATCGCTATGTAGCGGCTCGCTTGAGCATTCAGGGAATAGAACCTAAATCTTATCCTCCGAGACCTAAAGTTAAGGCGGTGACACATCCGGCGGTGGTGTTAGTCGGACAGTTGCACCGGGGAACTTTGGAGGCTCTGGATTACGCTCGTTTAATTTCTGATGAAGTTGTGGCCGTTCACGTAGATATTGGTTTGACCGATCGAGCAAAATTGCAAGCAGCTTGGCAAGATTTACAGTCTGACATTCCTTTGGAAATTCTGGAAACGCCTTACCGTTCAGTTGGTGAGGCTTTGACTCACTTTTTGGCTTTGTTTGAAGAACAGCGGCCGGGAGTGTTCTTAACGCTGATCATTCCGGCTTTTGTGACGCGGAATTGGTGGGAGGGACTGCTGCACAATCAAACTGCTTTCTTTTTGAAAGCGGCTTTGCGGGCTAAAAGAAGTCGGGTTGTCACAACGGTTAGATATTATCTTTAAGCGCTCTCTAGTTAAAAGTTTGCCATTTTTCGCCTGTTAAACAAACTTATTTAGGATTTGTGCAGAAACGCGGTTTATTTCTGGATGTTTCATTGCCGTTTGTAGTTAAGCTGTCGGCCATCTAAGTTGTATTTGTCGGGGGATCTCCCGCCCACCCCACAATAATTCGATCGAACTTGACTGTAAAATTTAGATGCGCCTCAGCTTAGTACGATCGTATGAGCAAATTTTATGAGGACGGTATTACTCGCTACAAACACATTTTATTGCGGGTAATTGACGGGACATGATATATTAGCATTTTTTTTAAATGCAACTCTAGGCAAGACCCAAACCCATATCTAGTCAGTCATTCCCAATTCTTTAATCTAAAATTTAAAATAATCTAAGTTCTAGGTTAAAAAACCCGGCAGATCAGAGCCGGAGTGCGATCGCGAACTGTTGGTGTTACAAATTCAATCAAACACGCAGTAAAAATCTCAGTATTTTTACTGTAATGATTTTATTGAAAATTGACAGTCCTATAAAATTCCTGTAACTTGTAATGGACGAGCCAAACCTATATTACTCTTAAAACAAGAAATCATGATCGAGCAGTTAAGCAAACTCAGCGAAGTGTCTATGGTGTCAGCCAATTTTGGCAACGGGTTGGCATATAGAGAGATTCTTCTGGATTGGTTTAAGTTTTTAGGTGGCAAACCAGGGGAAGTTATTGTTGTGGACGGTGGCAGCGATAGCGACACTCAAAAAGTTTATTGGGAACTGTATCAAGAGGGTTTAATTGATAAGCTGCAAATCATTGCACCGCACCATCAAGACAATGACAAGGAGAGATGTTTTATTCAGGAGTATACAGCGGCAGCAATCGCTAGCAAGCCGTATGTATTGTGGTTTAAAATTGACACGTTACCTTACAGAGAAGGTCACGACGGTTGGTTAGAGGAAGCGATCGATTATCTCGATCGAGATGAAATTTTTGCAGTGGGCGGAGCTTTTAATAGAACCTTCAAACATTTCGATGCTTGGCCGGGCTGGTACTTCATTCAAGCCTGCACGATTAATTTTTCTTTGATGAAGCGCAGTACCTTCGTTGCAGCAATGGAAGAATGTTTGGGTGAATATATTGCTTCAGGATTTGAGGGAGAAAACAAGTTTGGCAGGTTTATGATCGAAAAAGCATTTATCGAATATATGGAGGCTCACAACCAATATACTTTGTGTAAGGTTGAAGACCAGACCTGGACGGTATTTCACACAAATGCTCAAGACGAATATTTGCAGGAGGTGCGGACAAAATATTTGGCCCGCGAAGATGTTAAAGCTTTCATGAATCCGTGCCTTACTAAAGACATCAGTCAATTTCTTTACTACGGAAAGCCACCTGTAAGAAGCAGCATGATTCGGAAAATGCGCATGGCTTTTGGAGAAACAAAAGTTGGGGGCTTTTGGCGGGAATTGAAAGAAAATTTGGTTTCTTGGAAAACTGAGTCCAACTCTTAGTCAGCTAATTTATGTAAAAAAAAAGGCAGGAAACGAGCTTTGATAGGCGCTAACAGCGCTGAAAAAAAGCAGCACAGGGAAGAGGTTCGCAAATCCTGGAGCCCTGGTTATGGCAGATCGTTTCGGTAAGTTGACAGGGAGTATCCCATTTTTGTAGGGGAGCTCGCATTCCCGTTGAAAATCTATCGTATAATCGATAGGATACAGACGCGAATGCGAGATGCCCTGCAGATATGTTTATAAAATTGGGATGCTCCCGTTGACATGGCTGTAATGATGTGCCATGCTTGTGGTTAATTGAGAAGTTGCCTTCAACTTTTCTTCAAAAAGATTGCGGCTGCTGAACCAAAGTCTTTGATTAACTACAACATCTCTTCAATTTGTGGGGGTTGCTTTGCAACTCGCAACAGACTATTTATGCAGCAGCCGAAAAATTTGAACAGGCTTTTGCGAGCTTTGTCTCGGCAAGGTCTTGATGTTAGTTACAGCAACAAAGTATACTCCATTTCTCTCAATAGTTCCCTGAAAGAACACTGGCATTTTGCCAGTTCCACAACAGCAGAAGTTTTGCTCCCAGAGGATTTTGCTGTGGAAGTAAAGGCGCTGAAACAGTTAGCAAATTTGGCGAATGTTCGTCACCCTCAAGGTGGTTGCGTTTGTCGTGCTTGCGCTACTCCAGACTTCCATCCGGGGGATGCGGGAGTGGCGATCGGCTCGATCGTCCAAACAACCGGAATGGTGATTCCGGCGGCTGTCGGTTCCGATATTAACTGCGGGATGCGGTTACACGTTGCGGATTTGTCGATCGAACAATTCCTCAGTCAGCGCGATCGATTTGTCGAATTGCTCAAAGGCGATTATTTTTTCGGTACTCGCGATGTCAGCATGACGGCAAAAACTGCTCGCGCTATGTTCCAACACGGGATTCCCGGATGGCTAGATGCTATGCTGGATCGCGCAACTGGCAGTGTGGTAAATTCGGATTTCGAGCAGTTGGCGACAGAATGCGATTCCCTTCGGGATAGCTGCGCTCGCGCGTACTTTTCTCGGCGGTTCCATGAATGGCGATGTCAAATGGGCTCCCGCAGAATTAGTCCCAAACGACGGCTTAGTCAGGGATGGCGGGCTAGGTACTATCGGCGGCGGCAATCACTTTGTGGAAATTCAAGCGGTTGAGGAAGTTGTGGACAAGGCTACGGCTTATACTTGGGGAGTTCGATCGGGACAAATCGCCTTTATGATCCATTCCGGTTCGCGGAATGTCGGCAAATACATCGGTGGAATGTGGCGCGATCGATCGCGCGAAGCCTGGCCAAAAAACCTGAAATACCCAGAATCCCGGCTGTTTCCGCTGTCTGTGGAGGCAAATCCCGAACTTGTGAGCAGCTACCTGCAAGCGGAAGCAACAGCCGCTAACTACGGTTTTATCAACCGTTTGCTGTTAGCGGAACTTCTGCGTTTGCGTTTGCGGCAAGTTTTCGGCGATGTCGAAGCTCCGTTAGTCTACGATTTGCCTCACAATATTACCTTAGCTGAAGGTGCCGGCTGGGTGACTCGCAAAGGTGCTTGTCCCGCACATTCGGGCCAGCCTGTAATTGTACCGGGTTCGATGGGTGCGCCGTCTTATTTGCTAATGGGTGAGGGGAACGATCGATTTTTGCGATCGGCTTCTCACGGCGCTGGTAGAGCGCGATCGCGCTTCGATATGAGTCGCGAAGGTGCTGACAAAACTGATGCAGCTTTGGGATTAACTGGTGTAGATTGCATTACGTTGCGCGAAGAACGCACGATCGAAGAAGCGCCGGCGGCTTACAAGCCAATTCAACCAGTAATTGACGTGCAAGTTGAGGCGCAAATGGTGGGTATAGTCGCTAAAATGAAGCCAGTGTTAACGTTTAAAGCCTAGGAACGGGGCATTTGAGAATTAAAAATTTAATCAGGGTAGGGTGCGCGCCCTGCTAATTGAGGGATTACGCATGGGGCTAGAAACCGGGTTTCTACGATTTTCTACGTTTAGTAACGAAAATATACGCAGAAACCCGGTTTCTGAAGTCAGCGTGCATAAGTCCTATAGTTTTTAATTCTCTGCCCCATTTCCGATGCCCCATGCCCTATGACCGATTCTCCAGCATCACCAAATCCATCAAAACCTGTCCATCCCCTCACGCGGCTGCTGAAATACGGGCGCCGCTACCGCCTGAAAACTTGGCTAGCAAGTATCTGTTCGCTGCTGAATAAATTCTTCGATTTAGCACCGCCAGCATTAATCGGGATTGCCGTTGATGTGGTGGTGAAACAGCAAGATTCTATCCTCGCTCTGTGGGGCATAAAAGATGTCTTTTGGCAACTGGCAATTATCACTGGTTTGAGTGCGATTGTTTGGGCATTGGAATCTGTTTTTGAATATGCCTATGATTATTTGTGGCGCAATTTGGCTCAGGATATTGAACACGATTTGCGTCTGGAAGCTTACAGTCATTTGCAGGAATTAGAATTAGCTTATTTTGAAGAACGCAGCACGGGCGGTTTGATTTCTATTCTCAATGATGATATCAATCAACTAGAACGTTTTTTGGATGGCGGCGCTAATGAGGTGATTCAGGTAATTACAACGGTTGTTGTGATTGGTGCGGCTTTTTTTGCTGCATCTCCTGGTGTTGCTGGGCTGTCAATGCTGCCGATTCCTTTTATTATTTGGGGCTCGATCGCCTTTCAGAACCGCCTCGCTCCTCTCTATGCGGACGTGCGGGAAAAGGTGAGTTTTCTGAACGGTCAACTGTCGAATAATTTGACGGGAATTACTACTATTAAAAGCTTTACTTCCGAAGATTATGAAACTGGGCGCATCGAAACACAAAGTCACGCTTACCGCCAAAGTAACCGAAGGGCGATCGTACTTTCGGCGGCTTTTATTCCGCTGATTCGGGTTGTGATTTTTTTGGGATTTATTGCAACGCTATTTCTGGGCGGTTTGGAAGTTGTGGCGGGCCGGTTGTCTGTGGGAACTTACAGCGTTTTGGTGTTTTTGACCCAGCGGTTGCTGTGGCCGCTGACTCGGCTGGGAGATACTTTGGATCGATACCAGCGGGCGATGGCTTCTACTAATCGGGTGATGAATTTATTGGATACGCCGATCGCCATTCGCACAGGCGATATCCGGTTGCCGGTTAGTTCGATTAAGGGGGCGCTGGAATTTAAAAATGTTACCTTTTCTTACAATCAAAGAAAACCGATTTTGCAGTATTTCTCGCTGACTCTGGCGGCGGGGAAAACTACGGCGATTGTTGGCGCTACTGGTTCGGGGAAAAGTACGCTGGTGAAGCTGATTTTGAGGCTGTATGAGGTACAGTATGGCAAGATTTATCTCGATGGTATAGAATTAACTAGCCTGAATTTAAAAGATTTGCGAAGAGCGATCGGATTGGTGAGTCAAGATGTGTTTTTGTTTCACGGTACGGTAGCCGAAAATATTGCTTACGGTAGTTTTGAAGCAAGTAATCGAGAGATCGTAAATGCTGCTAAAATTGCGGAGGCTCACGAGTTTATCGCGCAATTACCGGACGGTTACAAAACTATTGTAGGGGAACGGGGTCAAAAATTGTCGGGGGGACAACGCCAGCGAATTGCTATTGCGAGGGCTGTTTTGAAGAATCCGCCGATTTTGATTCTGGATGAGGCTACTTCGGCGGTGGATAATGAGACGGAGGCGGCGATTCAGCGATCGCTCGAACGAATTACCAAGAATCGGACTACAATTGCGATCGCCCACCGTCTCTCGACAGTCCGCAATGCTGACTGCATTTTTGTGATGGATGAGGGACGAGTCATAGAATCGGGCCAGCACGAACAACTGCTCGAACACGACGGAGTTTATGCGTCGCTCTGGCGCGTCCAATCTGGTATAAAATAGGCATGGTTCGTAGTATGGTTCGTAGTAAGGACTTTAGTCCTGAAGCCAGAGCTAGAGGACTAAAGTCCTCATTACAAACGGGATAAGAGGACTAAAGTCCTCACTACAAACCGTAAGATATTAGTTTCTACAAGCAAGAAGAGAAAATGTTTTTATTTGATAGCCCTGAGTCTAAACCAAACGAAAATAGCTGGCGCCGCAAATTAGATAAGTTTGTGAAAGCTAATCAACATGAATTGGCTGCTTTGGCTTGGGGGCTATTTCTGGAAAGGGGCTCCGAAAGCGAGGAGATTTTGGCAATTGATATTGCGGAAACTGCGCGTTTTGTGTATTGTAAGAAAGAGGCGGTTGAGGAGTTGAACCGTCAAGTTAAAAGTCATATTCAGGAAGTGTTAGGCGTGTTGAACGCTCACAAGCCTGAGAAGGAAGTGGCGATTTTGGCGATCGGGGAAGGTCAAATTAAGTTGATTCTATTTGAACCCAAGCCGGAACCTCCTGTTTGTTTTGAGGAAGCTGCGACGGATGTTGATACATTGTTGGCTAAGCTGGAACAGCAGATGGTTGAATATATGAAATAGGACTTAAGTAAGGGTGTTTAGAAACCGGGTTTTTTTACGAAAATATTTGATTCCAACTCTTAATATCGTAAAAAAACTCGGTTTCTTTGGTTGGTATAATATCGTTTAGTTACCGGGGAGTTGGTTGCGGTTGCGATCGTATATTTCATAGAGTCGCTG
>JAUBOH010000033.1:22579-28770 GCA_036700145.1 Microcoleus occultus BM001215366 | reverse complement strand
GGGACACGGCACTGCCGTCTCCTCTATATTATTCCGGCACAGCCGGAATTGATATGACGCACCCTACTGCTAGAGATATATGGGGAAGCGAGCGGGAGGATCGCACTCGGAAAAAACGCTTTTTACACTCGCCTCGGGATGCTCTTCTACTACTTATACAATTTGCCGATCGGAATTTCAATCAAAAAAGTCGTTCCGCATCCTACGGACGAAATACACTCAATCTTCCCCTTGTGCTTTTCCACCACAATCGAGTGCGCGATCGACATTCCCAACCCCGTACCTTTCCCCACAGCTTTTGTAGTAAAAAACGGGTTAAAAATGCGATCGACTATCGCCGGCACAATCCCCGTACCGTTGTCCGAAATTTCCACCATCACAGTGTTCTGGGCCGTTACACCAGTGCAAATAACAATCCTGCCGTTCTTTCTTTCTGCTTCTGCAACCGACAACTTTTGATATCCTTCTTCAATAGCATCAATTCCATTAGCAATAATATTCATAAACACCTGATTCAGTTGGCTAGCATAGCACTCCACCGGCGGCAGTTTCCCGAACTCCTTAATTACTTCAATTTCCGGGCGGCTGTCCCGACTCTTCAAGCGGTGCTGCAAAATTAACAAAGTGCTCTCAATTCCCGCGTGAATATCGACCGGCTTCATGGCCGATTCGTCCAGCCGCGAGAAATTCCTGAGAGACAAAACAATTTGTCGGATGCGATCGGTTCCTACCTGCATCGAACCCACAAGTTTTCTTAAATCCCCAGCCATGAAGCCCAAATCAATCTCTTGAATGCGATCGATAATTTTTGAATTAGGTTCGGGATACTCATGTTCGTAAAGAGCGACCAGATCCAGCAACTGTGTTGTATACTGGTTGAGATAATCAATGTTAGCGTGAATGAAGTTAACGGGATTATTAACTTCGTGAGCGATGCCGGCAACTAATTGCCCCAAAGAAGACATTTTTTCAGTTTGAATGAGCTGAGTTTGAGTAGAGCGCAATGACTGCAGCGCTGACTCTAATTCTCTAGCTCTTTCTCTTTCTCGTCCCTCGCTTTGCAGCAGTGCTTCTAGAGCTTGCTTGCGAGTCGTAATATCCTGGGAAACTCCAATTATTACCTTAACCTGACCGTCCGCATTCCTGCTAAAAATAGTATCCCGACTTTGCAGCCACAAAAATTGATTGTCTGCTGCCCGTATCCGGTACTCAATTTCCCTAGTTTCGCCATCTTCAATTCCTGCAAAGCTCCCGTGATGTTTCACAATTTTAGGCCAATCTTCGGGGTGTATTAACTCAGGCATCAGTGACGAATCCATCGCTGTAATTTCCTCGATAGGATAGCCCAAAACCGCTAACATTGAAGTATTAGTGTAAATATTTCGCTGTTCTTCCAAGTCGTAGAGATACAAAATACCGGGAGTAGCATCGGCTACTTTTTTAATGAACTGCTGGCTTTCTTGCAATTCTAACTCAACTTGTTTGCGATCGGTAATGTCAACGGAGATGCCGTCCCAAAGAAGCTCGCCGTTTTCTTTAGCTTCAGGACGCGAAACTATCTGAAACCAGCGAATCTTGCCCGAAGGCAGCACCATCCGTCCTTCCCACTGCCAAGGTTGCAAAGTTTGCGCTGAAATAGCAACAGATTCGTCATGATTTTGGCGGTCTTCGGAATGAATCAAATCTGTTAGTAAAGCCGCATTTTGCAGTACATTTTCGGCTTCTAACTCAAAAAGTTCTCGGCAAGCAGGACTTATGTAAGGAAAACAGAAAGAGCCATCTGGACGCAACAAAAATTGATAAATTACTCCGGGCAAATTAGCCGACAGCTTTTGGAATCTTGCCTCGCTTTCCCGCAGTGCTTCTAGAGCTTGTTTGCGCTCTGTAATGTCAGTAATTGAACCAACGATGCGGACTGCTTTTCCAGATTCGTCCCACAAAGCTTGTCCCCGACTGAGTATCCATTTGTAGGCGCTGTTGTAGCACAACAAGCGATATTCGATGATGTAATGCGGCGTTTTCCTGTCTAAATGATCTTGGAAAGCTTGCCTTACTAAGGCTAAATCGTCGGGATGCGTGTCGCTGTTCCATTGCTCAAAGTAATCGAGATTGGGGCGGTGTTCGTATCCGGTGATTTCTTTAAATCGATCGGACAGGAATAGTTCCCCTGTTTGCAAGTTCCAGTCCCAAATGCCGTCGTTGTTGCCTTTGATTGCTAACTGCCATCGTTCTTCAGTTTGCATCAATTGAGCAGTTCTCTGTTTGACTCTATTTTCTAATTCTTGATTGAGTTGTTTGAGACTTTCTTCTGCCTGTTTCCGTTCGATCGCAATTCCTGCTAAATTCCTGACCGATTCGATCAATTGCAGCTCAAAAAAATCGGGACTGCGCGGTTGGGCATAATACATTGCAAAAGTTCCCAAAATTTGACTCTGAGATGAGAAAATCGGAGTAGACCAGCAAGCTTTTAGTCCAAAACTCAAGGCGAAATCTCGAAAGTCTTTCCACAAAGGATCGCTGGCAATATCTGTCACGATTACCTGTTCGCGGCGATGGACAGCAGTGCCGCAAGAACCGACATTCGGGCCGATCGCTACACCATCAACAGCAGCATTGTAAGTTTCTGGCAAACTCGGCGCGGCTCCATGAAGTAGGTGTTGACCGTCTTTATCTAATAGCAAAATCGAACCCATGACATCTCTAGATTGCTGTTCGATAATTTTAACTAAAGTATTTAAAGTCTCGCCCAGAGGCTCGTCCTTAGCAATCATTTCTAAAACTTGTTTTTGACCTGTCAACCAATTTTCAGCTTGCTTGCGCTGGGTAATATCGCGGGCTATCCAAACAACAGTGTTTTCCTGCATTGGCGAAATGTTAGCGACAAACCAAACTTCTCTGTTGCCAATTTCCAAACTGTATTCTAGTGAATGCGTCTGCTTTGTGTCGGCGGTAAGTCGAATTTGACTGACAAAAAAATCTGCTGATTCTGGCTGCATAATCTCGTGTACAGTTTTGCCGATAAGTTCTGCAGGCGGCTTGTACAAAAGTTCGGGATTTGTCGGGGCAATTTTCAGGTAACGTCCCGACGTATCAATCACAAAAATTACGTCGTTCATGGCAGCAAACAAAGCCCGCAATTCTGATTCGGAAGCTTGCAGGGCGATTTCAGCTTGTTTGCGATCGCCAATGTCGGTCCCGATACAAAGCAGTCCTGCCAAATTTCCCTTGGCATCTAGTAAAGGTTTATTTGTCCATGCTATCCACACCCTTTCTCCATTGCGGCGGATGTTTTCATTTTCGTTTTGGCAGTATTTTTCCGGCTGTGCCAAACAGTCTCGAATCATTGCCCCGAGGTCACTTTCTGATAAATCTGTTTTTGGTATAATTGTGCCGTAGCTTGCGGGGCGGAACGCCATCGCACTTTTGCCAATTATTTCTGCTTCTGAATATCCGAAAAAAGCTTCAGCAAACTCGTTAAAAAAAGTAATCTTGCCTTCACTGTCTAACTGCAGAATAATGCTGTTAGCATTTTCAACCAGTTGCCGGTACTTAGCCTCGCTTTCCCGCAATTTCTCCGGGCCGTACACCCAGCTAAACGCCACCACACCGCTCAAAAGTGCCAACAGCCCGCCTCCGCCCAGCAAAAACCCCCGAAACGGCGAACTCGTCGGCCATCCTCCCGTCGGAATTGCTGCCAAGTGCCAGGAACCGTTGGGCAAAGTCACTTCCAGAACTACGGGATTGTCCTGAAAAATCGACTCGTCGCCGAAAAACACATCGCCGGACACTCCCTTGGCGTCTTTGCCCTGCAAAGCGTATTGCAGCTTGGCTGAGGAATCGTTGAGTCCTGCTTCCTCAATCAAAGCATTTTTTTCGAGAACCAGCCCTGCCAAGCCCCAGTAAACTCCGGTTTCGGGATCGGCGGTGGAGGGTGTCAGAAAAATGGGCGATCGACTGACGAACCCCACGCCCCCCTCCAACAATTGCACTGGCCCAGCAAGCAAAGTTTTTCTGGTGTCGATCGCCTGTTCGACCATTTGCCGCTGTTCGGGTACCGCCGTCAAGTCAACCCCGATCGCCGCTTCATTGCCGGCGCGCGGATAAATGTAAGCGATCGTCGTGCCTTTAACTAAAGTGATGTTGCGAATACCGGTTTGCTGTGCCAGCAGAATTCTGGCTGTCGCTGCAAACTCGGCTTCGGTAATTTTTGGGTTGTTGGAAATGTAGGCCACCAAACCCCGCATCAAAAACAGCCGGGAATTCAAAGAGCCTTCCAGCTTAGAACGCACTGTGCTGAGCCGATCGATCGTGGTAGCGCGGTTGTGCTGCAAAAATCGCTGTTGTTCCGATCGGTCTAAAATGCAAACTCCGACCAAAATTGCTACTGATGCCGAAATTGCGGCTAAATACGGTGAAATTTGGAATTTTCTAACCTTAAAGTATTCCATCTGCAGGCAGTTAAGGTATATTTTTACGTCTTTAGATAGATTTAGTCTAATTCGATTTCTCTACGCAGATGCAAGATTTCCGGGATACCGAGATTTTCGCAAGCCGGCGCGAGTTTTTTTTGCCTTCTGGGACGGCGGCCGCCGATCGCTGGCGATGGCCCACTCCGGGCGCGCACCCGGAGTACGGTTCCGGCCCGATCGCGTACCCGAAAGACGGGATTTATTCGTTAAAATAAGGTTAGCAATAATTTTTTTCAGCGCTGGGCGCGAATCAATCATAGGGGCAATTTGATGCAAGAACAGTTGATGGAAGCGATCGCCCCTTACCGCGATCGAGTAGATTATCTAGAAGTTCGCCTCGAACAAAGCGAGTCAACAGCGATTAGTTTTCGCGGCCCTCAGTTGGATGCTGTCAACCGCAGTTTTAGTCTCGCAGGCGGCATCCGCGCCTGTCACAAAGGCGGCTGGAGTTTTGTAACTTTTAACGGTTTAGCTGAGTTAAAAGCCCGCATTGAAGAAGCTGTCGTTCAATCGCGCTTAGTGGGTAGCGAAAAAACTCTACTAGCAGATGTCACCCCGATTCAAGATTATGTAGCGGTGGAATTGGGTCGCGATCCGCGCTCTATTACTCTAGCCGAAAAGCGCAAGTTGCTCGAATCTTACAACCAGTTGCTGTTAGATTATGACCCGCGAATTCAGACGACAATGGCAGGTTACAGCGACAGATTCGGGATTACTTATTTTGTGAATTCTCAAGGCACTTCGATCGCTCAAGAGCGCTTGGACGTGACCGGGCGCTTCGGGGCGATCGCCCGCAATGAAGATGGTGTCGTCCGCCAAGGGTTTGAGTCAATTCATTCGCGATCGGACTACGATGTCTTGACAAATATCGAAGATCGTGTTAAGAGTGCCGCCGTTCGAGCTGTGGGCCAACTAGAAGCAAAATCGGTAAAAGGCGGTCAGTATCCAGTGATTTTAGACCCTTATTTGTCAGGGGTATTTATTCACGAAGCTTTCGGTCATTTGTCGGAAGCAGACGGCATTTACGAAAACCCGAAAATGCAGGAATTGCTGACTTTGGGCAAACCAGTGGCGATCGAACAATTGAATGTAATTGATGACGCAACAGTGCCGGGATTGCCGGGAACGTTGAAATACGACGACGAAGGTGTGCCCGCTCAGTGCAAGCATTTAATTAAAAATGGAGTTTTAGCAGCTCGGATGCACAATCGCGAGACTGCGGGCAAAATGGGCGAAAGTCCGACGGGAAATGCCCGGGCTCTGAGCGCTAGTTTTATGCCGTTGGTGCGGATGACTAATACTGCGATCGAATCGGGCTCACATTCTTTTGATGAAATGGTGGGCGACATTGAGGAAGGAGTGTATGCAGTGCGGATGTTGGGAGGACAAACCAACGGCGAAATGTTTACCTTTGCCGCAGCCGAAGGGTTCATGATCCGCAATGGCAAATTGGCCGAACCGGTGAGTGATGTCACTTTAAGCGGCAATGTATTTCAGACTCTAAAGGATATTGAGTCGATCGGCAACGACTCAGTTTATGCCTACGGCGGTTGCGGTAAAGGCGGCCAAAACGGTTTGTCCGTCAGCGTCGGCGGCCCCCATTTACGCATTAAAAACGTTGTAGTTGGAGGACGGTAATCATTTATTTTGCACCACGCGATCGATTGGGTTTGTAGTAAGGACTTTAGTCCAGCCTGATTAGCTGCTTTAAGAAAGGACTAA
>JAUBOH010000033.1:0-22479 GCA_036700145.1 Microcoleus occultus BM001215366 | reverse complement strand
CTTTAGTCCAGCCTGATTAGCTGCTTTAAGAAAGGACTAAAGTCCTCACTACAAACCTATAGTTAGATTCCCGGACATGATTTGACGACGAATAAGTCATAAAAAAACCCGGTTTCTTGAAGAAACCGGGTTTTTTTATACTAACTAATAGAGGAGTGAAAAATTACCAGCTAGCGGTTGCGGGAATTCTGCATTTCTCGCACCACCCTCTAAACCAAACTACGGGCAAATTTTAGTTGCAGCTTCTTACAACTGTCTCATTTCCTCTTCAAGCACCCGAACCAAATCTTGGTTGCCGCTGGCCCTAGCTACTTCGATGCGGTGCATCAGTTGCTTCTGAATGTTAGCGCGGTGGGTTTCAGCTATTTTTTTTACGTTTTGGCGATTTGTGTTCATGGTGGACGTTCCTTATATTAAATTTGGTGTATCGGCTACTTCTCTAATATAGCGCTAAATTGCAAAAAGTATCTAATTTTACAAAAAATTTACAGTTATTGACCGATCGACCACAATAGTGTATACTATTTGCCATAAGTCAATAGCGAGATCTTGACAATCAAAAGTCATTAGTCATTAGTCAGTAGTCAATAGTCAGATTAATGCCCGATGCCCGATGCCCGATGCCCGATGCCCGATGCCCGATGCCCGATGCCCCATCACCAACATTTACTCAAAACTCAAAACTTGCCCCAGCGCCTCTACCAACTGCTGAAGGTGTGCGAGCTCGTGAGTTGCCATCAGCGAAATCCGAATTCGACTCGCGCTGACAGTCGGAGGGCGAATTGCCGCAGCAAAAATACCCATCTCCTTGAGTTTGCTACCAGCTTTTAAAGCCGCGGCTGCATCTTTTAACGGCAAAGTGAAAATTGGGGAGAGGGAATTGCTAATTGGTAATTGGCGATCGGTAATCGCACAATATTTGAAAGTTTCGATATTTTTTCGCAACCGAACTCGGCGTTCTGGTTGTTGCTGGACAATTCTCACAGCTTCCAAAGCCGCCGCCGTGTCAGCAGGAGTCAATGCTGTAGTATAAATCCAACTCGCAGCTCGATTCCGCAGAAAGTCAATTAAAGCAGCAGAACCCGCAACGTAGCCGCCCAAACTTCCCAAAGCTTTGCTCAGCGTGCCAACTTGAATTAGCGGCAATCCCGCACACCCGAAATGTTCTGCACAACCGCCACCGCTAGCACCGAAAACTCCTGTAGCGTGAGCTTCATCTACTAATACCATGCAGTTAAATTGTTTGGCTAAAGCTAGCAACTGCGGCAGCGGGCACAAGTCCCCATCCATACTGAAGACGCTATCGCTAATAATTAAACACTTGCGGTATCTCTGGCGATTTTGCTCTAGCTTGGCTTTTAAATCCTCAAGATTGCAGTGACTGTACTCTAGCGCAGTTGCACCGCTGAGTGCGGCTCCGTTTTTCAGGCTCGAATGGTTGTACTTGTCAGATAATATCAAATCGCGCTTGCCGACAACCGATGCGATCGCGCCTAAATTCGCTAAATATCCAGAACTAAATACTAAAGCGTCTTCGGTTTGTTTTAAATTAGCTATAGCCAGTTCTAGCTGTCGGTGCAAATCGCGGTGTCCGCCCAGCAATCTCGAACCCGTCGCACCCGTACCAAATTGTTTAGTTGCAGCAACAGCCGCTTGAATTAATCTCTCATCGCCAGCTAGTCCTAGATAATCGTTGCTGGCAAAGTTAATCAGCCGGCGCCCTGCTAATTTTATCGTAGCCCCGGGCCCACTTTCGATCGATTGTGGCGATCGATACCAATCGGCCCGGCGAACAGTGTCCAGGGACTTCTCTATCCAAGCGTAAGGGTCTGCGTTCATATTGTCCAGCGATCGGGTAATACGTTATATTATCTGGTGATCAGTCCCTCGCCATCACAGAAGCATATGCCACTCACTAAAAAATATAGATTAGTCACCCGCAGCGATTTTGACGGTCTTGTCTGTGCCGTTTTGCTCAAAGAACTCGATCTGATCGACGAGATTAAATTCGTGCATCCTAAAGATATGCAGGATGGAAAAATCGAAATAACAAATAACGATATTAGCACCAATTTACCCTATGTTGAGGGAGTTCATTTAGCTTTCGACCACCATTTCAGCGAAACTCTCAGACACCATAAAATCAAAATCAACCACATCATCGACCCCTATGCAGCTTCTGCTGCTAGGGTGCTTTACAAATATTATGGAGGAAAAGCAAAGTTTCCTGATATTTCCGACACAATGATGGCGGCCGTTGACAAATCAGATTCCGCTCAATTTGCTAAAGAAGAGGTTTTGCATCCCGAAGAATGGGTGCTGTTAAACTTTTTAATGGACGCCAGAACCGGGTTGGGCAGGTTTAAAGAATTTACGGTTTCCAATTATCAGTTAATGATGCAGTTAATCGATTACTGCAAAAATCATACCATCCATGAAATTTTGCAGCTTCCTGATGTGAAAGAAAGAGTAGACCTCTACTTCGAGCAATCCGAAAAATTTAAAGAGCAAATACAGCGCTGCGCCCAAGTTTATGATAATTTAGTTGTTTTGGATTTGCGAAATGAAGATGTGATTTATGCGGGGAATCGTTTTGTACTTTATGCTTTGTTCCCCGAGTGCAATATCTCGATTCACGCACTTTGGGGACTGAAACAACAAAATACTGTTTTCGCAGTTGGTAAGTCAATCTTTAACAAAACTTCTCAAACTAATATTGGGGAGTTAATGTTAAGATATGGCGGCGGCGGGCACCAGAATGCCGGAACTTGTCAGATTGACAATGATAAAGCTAGTAAGGTTTTGAAAGAGTTAATTGCCCAAATCGAGCAAAATGGTTGAATTGGCTTGATATCAATTCCGGCTGCGCTGGAATGATCAGCGAGGACACTCAAGATGCCGTTTCCCTACCGCTATCAATTGTCGGGACACGGCACTGCCGTGTCCTGATTTTGGGTAGGTAATATTAACTCCGATGCAACCAGAATTGATGTGAGTTCTTGATTATTTGAATTTTTAGGACTGAAGTCCTTACTACAAACGGAATTTTTAGGACTGAAGTCCTTACTATGAACAGGAGTTTACTCCTCAATTTTTTGAGATTGTGGGTTTGGGGCGTTAAAACTTTCTGAACTCTTGCCTTTGACTGGCGGCAAATGGTCTACCAAACCCATATCAAAAGCGACATCGGGCAAATCGGCAACGTTATATTTTCCAGGCTCAAACAACCGCCCGGGAGTAAAACATGGCTGTTTTAATTGTACCACTTCCCCCGGTAAAAACATTCCCCTAAACATTTTGCGTTCGAGTCCCATAATTTCCCCTCCTAAAACAACTCTCGCATTAATCTTAGCAATTTTTGAGCCGCAGTTTCCCACTTAAATAAATCAGCCGTCTCTCTAGCTTTTTGAGCTACCTGAAAACGCATCGGATCTTCAACAATTTTTCGCAACTGCTGGCGAAGAGACTGAACGTTTGGTTCGGCCCAATGAGGAGAGTTTTTGATTTTTAGATACTGGGTATCGTAACACTCTCCTACGGGAATTAGATCGTGAGCAATGGGGTAGCAGTTAGCGGTATTGGCGTACTCTGTCGGGCCGCCGTACATAGTCATGGCGACGGGTAAACCCGCAGCAAACGCATCCAAAATTTTAATCGCAAAACCTTCGCCGCGAAACGGAGCTAAAAAAGCATCGGCTGATAAGTATAAATCAGCTAGTTCTGCTTTATTGCAAAATTTAGGCCTTACCTGAATTTTTGACTTTAACTTGCCAAATTTCTTTTCGATATTTACGAGATGTTCCACTATGACATCAGGATTTTTGCCGCCATCTTTGATAATTAACTCTACATTGGCATCATCTTTAAATTCTTGATAAAAAGCTTGAATCGCGAGATCAGTGCCAAATCTATACAAATCAAAAGAATTGGTCATGTGCAGAATATATTTTAGATCTTTTTGGGTTTTTTGCGGTCTCGGAGAATAGAGTTGCGAGATTAAAGGATTGAACCCGAGAGGCATAACTGATACTTTGTCAGTGGGACATCCAGCTTTTATTAAAACGTTTTTAGAATATTGGCTGACGGCTAGTTTGTGGGATAAATTGTTGACCGCATCGTAAATCCAGTAATCATAATCATCATCGTTTTTAGCGAATTCGTAATTGATCGCGAAAAGTTCTAAGTTGAGATGTCCGTTGAGTTCTTTTAAAAAATAAGGTTTCCAGTAATGAGACCATTTGATCTGAAATAAATCTGATGGTGCGGTGTTCATCCACTTCGCTAGCAAATCGTTTTCTTCGGTTGTGGAATTGCGGGTGACGTGAGAGGCAATTTCTGAAGGTTCGACCGAAATAGAAATTCCCATTTTGTCTAAGGTTTTCGCCAGGGATAGGGTAATGTCGGCGAAGGAATTAAAGTGCTGAAAGCCTACGTTAAAGTGAACCATAGTTAGTAGTCATTAGTCATTAGTCATTAGTCATTCTTCAGCATACAGTCTTGGATGCAGAACTTCTATATTGCAGGTTTGCATTGCGCACCTTACCGCTTGGTTATTGGTTATTTTCTGCCAATTAGCAATTCCCAATTAGTAATTCCCAATTCCCGATTCCCGATGCCCCATTACCAATAACTAAGAGGCCGATCGCACTAAAATGACTGTACAGTCGCAGCCGCGCGCCACAGCTTCCGGGATGTTCCCCTGAATCACTTGCTTCAGCAGCCCTTCGCGACTCGCTCCCAGGACGATCGCATCGCACTGATCGTTCTGAGCCAAATCAATTAAAGCATCAGAAACCGATTTAGCGCAAACCGAAGTCGCTATTACCGAACAGCTAACCCTGCGCTTGATAAAATCTGCCGCTTGGTTTAATTCGCCGCGATCGGGTTCTGCAACAGATGGCTGGTGCACTTGACACAATTTAATCTCCGGTAAAGCACTCGCAGCCACCAAAGCAGGTAGCAGCCGCAAAGCCGCAGCTTGCTTGTAACTGCCGCGAATTGGCACTAACCAGCGCTGCAAACCCATCAGCGTGTGCAGTCCCAATTCTGGCGCTGGAATGTCTGAATTTGGCGGGGAAAGTTCAGCCTGTGGAGTCGCTGATGCACCGGGGACGATCGCAACTGTCGAGTTGTCTGCATTGTCTGCGCCGTCAAATTCTTCGGCATTTAACTGCCATTCTGTAGACGCATATTCCGGCGCGCTGGGAGCGGCTAAAAACACATTTTTCTGACTTGTTGCTAATAGTTTTTCGCTCCACTTCACCAAAACTACCTCGCAGCCTGCTTGCCGAATTACGGTATCGACCACATCGCCAAAAATGCGTCCTGTTGTGGATATTTCGCCTTGCCAGCCCATCAAAATTAAATCGATGTGGCGCTCCCTAATTGTTTCCAAAATCGCGTTAGGCACGTTGTGAGCTACCCGTATTTGGGTGTGTACCGGCAAGTTCCAATTGCGAACTATTCGCTCGGCTTGTTGCAGCAGGCGGCGGCTTTTTGTTGTTCGCACGGCGCTTTCTGAGGGGGAACTGTTGCGCGGTACTAGGATGATTTGCAGGCATTCTAGTTCGTAATTGCGATCGCGCGCGATTGCGGCCGCCAGCCGCAGCAAAGCGGGTGCTGTTTGCGGGTTTGAGAGCGGCACTAATAACCTGCCGTTTCCGACTTGCGGAGCTCTGGTTTGATAGACAACATAGGAAGGTTCTGGATGCGGGCCTTGGGTTGTTTCTCCGCTGAGGCGATCGGATTCAACTCGGATAATGTCGCTGCGGGTAATAATTCCGACCAAACGGCGGCCTTCTACGACCGGCAAGCGACTGATGTGGTAGCGGTTGAGCCTGTACAATACCTCGCTTAAAGTATCGGTTGCTTTTACCGTGATTGGCTGTGCAGTCATAAATTCTTTGAGCAGCGAGTTGCCGGAAAAATTGCGCTTGCTGGCATTTGCCAAATCGGTTTGACTGACGATTCCGACTAATTTACCACCGTCTACTACTGGAAATCCTCGGTGGTGCGATCGCGAAAAAGCCTGCATCACTTCATCGAAAGTCAGCAGACTCGAAAGAGTTTCAACTCGGCGCTGCATCACCTTAGCTGCGAGCAAGTCGATCAAAGTATCGGTGGCTGGTTTTTCCTTCGTTAGTTGAATGCCGTTAAACTCCAAAAGGCGATCGTACAACGAGCCGCTGTCTACCTTTTCTGCGACTAAATAAGCAACTGCAGAACCGATCATCAAAGGCAGCACTAATTTGAAATCCGCCGTAATTTCAAACACAATAACTACCGCCGTAATCGGCGCTCTAGAAACCGCACAAAAAAACGCTCCCATTCCCGCCAAAGCGTAAGTTGTCGGCAAACCAATGCCGAGCCAATGTGCCTGCACAATGCCCACGATATGGCCTAGTGCAGAACCCATAACTAGGGAAGGGGCAAATAACCCTCCCGGAGCTCCAGAAGCAGCGGAAATAATTGTCAGAAAAAAGTGAGCAATAAAAGCAATTAAACTGGTTGTGCCGTTTGCTTCACCGGTCAGCAAAAACTCCCGCAAACCCGTATTGTTGCGGAAATTTTCTGGCAGCACAGCTATTACTGAACCGCAGATTATGCCAGCTAAAGCAACTCGCCAAGGCAAAGCTAATTTGAGCGTTCTTCGATTGAAATGCAAACTAGAAATCACCCCTTTACTGAACAAAGCTCCCAACAATCCTGCTAAAACTCCTAACAGGACGTAGAAAGGAATTTCCCGAGCTTCAAAACTGCTTGGGTACTCGCGAAGGTTTAGATTTAAACTATCACCTCCCAAAAGTTGCGAGACAACCGCACCGATAAATGAAGCAATAATTGCCGTCCCTAAAGTCAAGCCAGAAACGTCGTGCAGAAGTTCTTCAACTACAAACAAAACTCCTGCAATCGGAGCATTGAAACCAGCAGCCAATCCCGCAGCAGCACCGCAAGCAATCAATTGCCGGCGGTAGTCTGGGGAAGTTGGCATCAAGTGACCGATCCAGCCGGCCAAAGATGCTCCTATTTGCACAGTCGGGCCTTGCCTTCCTAAAGTTAAACCGGAACCAACTGCTAAAATAGTGGTCAGAAGTTTGGCGACAGCTACTCGCAAATCCAAAGAAAGATTGACGCCGCCGAGAGCAGCTTTGACGTGAGGAATGCCACTACCAGCAGTTTCTGGAGCAAAACGTTCAACTAAGAAACCTGTTAGGAATCCACCTAATAAACCGACACTAGGAAGCAAGATCCAAGCGGGAATTAGTGTCGATGTAGCAACTCGCCAACTACCGAGCCATCCGACGCCTAGTTTGAGTAAAACGCCAGCTAACCCAGCTACCAAGCCGATCAGACAAGCTTCAAAAATAGCGAGGCGTTTCGGTCGTAAAAACAGTTGAGATTCGATGACCCTAGAAGGTTCCCTAAATTGTTGAGGGATAGAAATGTATGGCATAAATTAGGAGGATTTTTTTAACCGCAGATGCACGCAGATTAACGCGGAAAAATTCTATATATCTGCGTTAATCTGCGGTTGTTTACCCTATACTTTCTACCAATGTTTTCAAATCCGGCACTTCCAAATCGGGCTTGCCGCTAGCCGACAAAGTTGCCCCAAATCCTGTTTTGTCGTGTCGCCGATTTACCCAGACTGTTGAGATTCCCATTGATGCGGCTGGTACAATGTCGTGATAGATACTTTGAGCAACGTGCAGGAGTTTTTCCGGTGCTATTCCCATTGTTTCTAGGGCGATTTCAAAGTTGCGAGTTGACGGTTTGTACGATCGTACTTGTTCCGCAGTAATCAACCAGTCGAATTCAACTTTTAAATGTTTGGCTGTATCGGCAAACAAGTCATCGTCAATATTGGAAATTACTGCCAGTTTGTATTTCTGCTTCAGTGCTGACAAAGCTACAACTGTATCCGGGAATGGCTGCCAACTTTTGAGCGACTCAACTAAACAGTTAAGTTCTGTTGCTGTCGGTTCAAAATTAAATCTTTGACCAATTTTTTGCACTATTTTTTGTAATATTTCCCGATATTTTAGATAATTTATTTTGTCTTTTTCCAATTCCGATTCAAATTCAGCAAACTGCTCTAAAGTTTGGTTTTCGCTCAACTCTATCTCGCGGTTGGACAGCAATTGTTTCAAGACTGGCAAGATTCCGCTTTCCCAATCTATGAGAGTGCCGTAGCAGTCAAAACTCACAGCTTCAAATTTATTAAAATCTAACATTTGTCATCGCTCCTTTTCTACGGTTGATATTCAGCAAGAATTTCAATTTTTCCGACAATGTTCTGATTGAATTCTGCCAACTCTTCTGCCGGAATCCAATATTCTTGGTGAATCGAACTAACGACAGTTTGGACGGGATATTTTTTTAAGAATTCTGCCAAAACTCGAAACCGGGTTACATAGCCAAAATATCCCGATGCTGCATCTTTGGTATTCCAATCTCGCGCAATTTGTATGGCGTATGCTTTGTGCAGTACGGGATAAAAAATAGGCTGAAAAGACAGCCGCGGCGGAAATGCCATGAAATCGCTTTCTTTAATCAATTCCATTTCTTTTTTTCCGACGGCTCGGAACAGTGTTACTGTCTCTCTATCTGATATATTTATATTTTTAAACCAAGCTTTCCAACCGTTCCAATTGTAAACTATTTTAGCCAATTCTGTATAACCGGCGGCGCGGGGATGGGAACCGTCATTTTCGGTCAGTTCTTTCAGCCAAATTTCTGATTTTTCCAGCGGGGTGCAAATATCTAAATAAGGCACGTTTAACTCGCGGCAAACTTCACAAAACTGTTCGGATAAATTGGCTATTCTGATTGTACGCTCGACATCTATTACTGGCGGCGGGCCTATCATTAAAACTGGGACTATTTCTTTGGCTGATTTGAGAATAGAGCGGAGGTTTTCAATTGATTTCTCTGGTGCGACGCGAGTTTTTCCGTTTTCGAGGTAAGTGTCGTTGACGCCAAAGGAAAATACTATTCTGCCGTCGCAGTAGTGAGGCAAGCGGCAAGAAATTTCGCTGAACCACCGAGTTTCTATATCGGCACTGGTTTCTCCCCGCACTCCTAAATTATAGTAGGTAATATCGTGTCTTTGCCCGCTTGCGGCCGCGCAAATTCGTCCTGTCCAACCCAGATATGTTGGATCGCCCGTACCGTTTACGAAAGAATCGCCGATCAAACAAATACGCATATTATGTCCGGGAATTGGGGATTGGGAATTGGGAATTGGGCATTGGGCCGAAGAGCATGGGGCATGGGGCCGAAGAGCATTGGGAATTGGTTATTTTTAATTAGAAAAACTACTAACAAGTAACCACTAACCACTAACTACTAACCACTAACTACTAACTACTAACTATTACCGATTACCAATTACCCATGCCCTATGCCCCATGCCCCATGCCCGATTCCTTTAGTTTTTGCCGATGACGGACAATCCCTCTACAATTACAGACGGTGTTTGGCAAGAACCGTTCCACTCGGAGTCTCCTCCTAATTCTACTAATTGTTTGAGGACGCTGTAGACGTTGCCGGCTACCATTGTGTCTTTGATTCTGCCGATTATTTGACCTTTTTTGACTCGGTAGCCGAGATCGACGTTAATTGAAAAATCGCCGGAAATTCCGGCACTGCCGCCGAGCATTTGATCGACTACAATTCCGTCGTCTAATTGAGCGATTAAATCAAGGAGCGATCGCGAACCTGGTTTAATTAAAACATTGAACAAACTCGGTGTGGGATAACTGCCTAAACCCGGGCGAAATCCGTTGCCGGTGGTGCCGCTGCCTAATGCTCGACCGGTGGTGCGATCGGTATAAAATAGCTGCAACACTCCGCTGTTGATAAAGACGATCGCCCGAGTGGGAGTACCTTCGTCATCAAAAGGACAGCTATAAGGCCCAGTATCCGGTTCTTGAGAGAGAGTAACTAGCGGCGAGGTGACTTGTTGGCCCAATCGATCGCTCCAAGGCGAAGCGCCTTCGAGTACCTGTTTGCCGTTCAACGCCGCACAGACAGTCCCCCACAGCAAATCGGCCGCTTTGGCTGTAAACAGCACCGGCACGCGGCCAGTGGCGGGAGCAACATTATCTTTCGCCCATTCCAATCGCTGCAAAACCCGCTTGGCGCTGGTGTTCATGTCGAGGGTGCCGCGTTGGGTTTCGCCTTCCCAAATGTTGAGGAAATCTTCACCCCGCACTAATTCTGCTGACAAGTAACCGCTGAGGGTGGTGTCGGTGTGGCCCGAATCCAAGCCTCTGGTATTCAGCAAGCGGGTGCTTTCGATTTCGCAGTCGAGTTCGGCGGTACAGAGGCTTTCGGGATAGGCTTCGCGGACGATCGCGATCGCCTCTTTTCCCCAGTTTACTAGCTGTTCGGCCGGCACCGATGTTCCGAGATCGGGATAAACTACTTTCTCACCGGTGGCGAGTTCGATGGTTTCCGGTTCGTTGAGTTGCGAAAGCGCGATCGCCCGATCGACCAAAATTTGCGGTTCCACGGGCCCGTAAGCCACCGCCAAACCAGGCCGCCCGTCCCGCCACAGCCGCAGAGCAATGCCTTCTGCTTGCGCGGTTTCTAGCTGTTTGAGGCGGTTCGCTTCAAAAAAGACCGGCCGCGAGAGCGATTGCGATTCCAATACCTCAGCAGCTTCAGCACCTGCTTTGGTGGCTAGTTCTAGCAGTTGTTCTGCTGATTGGTAATTGGTCATTGTAGTCGGTGGTTGCTAATGGGCGATCGGTAGTTAATTGGTCATTAGTCATTAGTCATCAGTCGTTAGTTATTAGTCATTAGTCATTAGTCATTAGTCATTAGTTACAGCGTATTCCAGTTTGTGAAGTGTAGGGACACGGCACTGCCGTGTCCCTACGGGAGCTAAGGATAGGCGGGTGTACTTCATAAACGTGGAATTTGCTGTATTAGTCAATATAGCTGTTAACTCTCTTTCTAAATAACTGTAGATTAACTGCTGACTAATGACTGATGACTGATGACTAATGACTAAATACTTAGTTCGTGCAGCAGCCAAAATCCCGCGAAAGATTCCGATTCGGGATTCGACTGAATTGCTAAGAAATGTACTTGTTTTGCTTGTTTTTTCGCCGCTTCAAATGCTTTGCCTTCTCTCTCAGTTGCTGCGTCTCTGAGATTAGCTAAAATCCAGCGATCGTTAGCTCCAGTATCTAATACCAGCTTAGCCGGCGGGCCGCTTTCAAATTTCAGAAACGCCAACTCCAAACCCGACATCCAACCGGCCAAAGCGGTTGCTCTCGACGAGTAGATCATCAGCCCCGGAATTGGCGTTTCTGGGGCCAGGCCTGTCATCGGTAGCCCAAAAGCTTCGCCAAATCCGATATCCCACTCAGACATTTCGTCAAAAGCTGCGATCGGCAAACTCACAAACACCCATTTTTCGCCGATTAAAGCGTCCGGGAGCGCCACAGGCGTTTCGGGTACAAATTGAACGCTCGGGTTCACAACCGGTTGATACCCCGGTTCGGCGGGATAAACGTCTTGCATCCGTTCTTCCAGCCACAGGCTGAGGGCGAGGGTGCGGCGGCTGGAGGCGGCGGGAATATCCAACTCCTCGCAGGCTTTGGTAATCATGTTCGCCATTTGGCGGCGGAAAAAGCGGATTTTTTCGGGTCGTTTCGGTGCCGAGGCCAGGGCCTCTTTAAGTGCGCCAGCCAGCCACAGGGAATTCACTGTTGTACTGGGGCAGAATTGGGAGTAGCGAAACAGAGATTCGGCCTTGTCGCCTACATTCAGCGGGCTTTCGCAGATCAGCACTTCCCATTTTTTTTTCTCTCGCTCGTCTAGGATCGGACGGCTGTAAAAGTCGAGTTCCCAAATAGTTGCCATGCCGCGCTGTTAAAAATTAATCCTTTCTCATGTTACCGGACGGCGGGCAAGTTTCTGATTCTGACAATTTAAGGCACATTTTCACTTGCGGGCGATTCACGCTCGGGATAGCTTCGCACGCGCGAACTTTCCCAAACATAACCGCTCTACCTCGCCCCTTCTCATCTAATTTTCGGCAACATTGCACAACCGGACGCATTAGTAACTCCTCGCAGAACAGTCCCGCAGCAATCTGAATCGGCGATGTTTGTTAAACTTGTGCAAGCCAGGGAAAACAAACACTATAGCTGGATTCCATGAGACAGATCATTCTCGAAAAAATTGTTTCTACCCTACAACCTTTAGATTTTGCGATCGCTTTGTGGCAAGGAGGTTCAGCAGCCCACGGCTACACCGACGAGTGGTCAGACCTCGATATTGCGGTTGTGGTTGAAGATAGCTGCGTGGAAAAAACCTTTGAGATTGTCGAAACAGCTTTGGCAGAAATTGCCGAAATCGAACTCAAATATCGCGTTCCCGAACCAGCTTGGCACGGTCAATCGCAGTGTTTCTGGCGGCTCAAAGAAACCCCGCCGTTCTTGCTAATTGATTTTGCCGTTTTCCGGCGCAGCAGCCGCAACGAATTTCTGGAAATAGAGAGACACGGAAAAGTCCCGATCGCCTTTGACAAAGCTCATCTAATTGTACCGCCTCATTTGGACAAAAACCAGCATTTTTTCCAAATGCGAGTTCGATTCAACGACATTAAAATCCGTTTTGATTTGCTGCAACCTCTAGTAAAAAAAGAGATTTATCGCGGACAGTTAGTAGATGCGATCGGCAACTATCACGATTGGACGCTTCTACCATTAGTCGAACTGTTGGGCATGATTTACCGTCCCCACAGATACGACTTTCAACTAAAATATTTTACCCGAGATTTTCCGCCCCAAATAGTCGATCGCGTCGCACCGCTTTTCTGCATTGCAAACCTTGAAGATTTGGCTGCAAAACAGCAAATAGCCGAGGCTTTTTTTGCCGAAACCTTACCGCTGACCGAAGCTAAATTTTACTCTAATAATGCCCTCACAGTCGCGAAATAGGCTCCTGGTTTCGTGAAACCGATTAATATAGTAGTATCAACCTTAAAGAGTAACATCCGTGACTAAGCTCAGCGTCAACATCAACAGAATCGCCCTGCTCAGAAACTCTCGAAATATCGGTATTCCCAGCGTTACCGAAGCCGCAAAAATAGCAATTGCTGCCGGAGCTCACGGCATTACAGTTCATCCCCGCCCCGACGAAAGACACATCAAAGCTGCGGATGTTTACGAATTAGCCAAAATGCTAACCGTCGAGTTCAACATCGAAGGAAATCCGTTTCAACCGCCATTTATGGATATAGTTTGCGATGTCAAACCGGCTCAGTGTACCTTAGTGCCGGACGCTCCCGATGTGCTGACATCCGATAGCGGCTGGGATATTCCCGAAAATCGCGATCGGCTCTTACCAATCATTGAAAAATTAAAAAACAACGGCATTAGAGTCAGTCTGTTTATGGATGCAGATGCGGCTCTTATGCCCCTCGCAAAAGAAGTGGGAGCAGACAGAGTAGAGCTATACACGGAACCCTATGCAACGGCTTTTCGCGAAGGTAGAGTAGAATCGGTTTTTCAAGAATATGTTTTAGCAGCTTCTTCGGCTCAAGATGTCGGTTTGGGAGTGAATGCCGGACATGATTTAAACTTGCAAAACTTAGCCCAATTTTGCTCGATTCCTGATATACTAGAAGTATCGATAGGTCATGCTTTAATTGCCGAAGCGCTAGAAATGGGCTTGTCCAATACAGTAGAAGCTTACCTAAAGATTCTCTCAGGTTCCTAGTACAAATAAACCTCGATCGGGCGGGTGAGTGCCCCGGTAAACTCCTTTGTATCAGAGATCCTAACCGGCACCCGCCATTACCAGTGGTAAGGTGCGCCTCGGCGCACCCTACAGATAGAGTGTGTGCGATCGCCAACTGATAATTAGTCGATCGCCCGCAACAGCTAACAGTAGAGACCGTCACCCCCTGCGGGTGATAGCAGTTTTCTCCTAGCAAGCTAAATCGCGGAGCCAAGATACCGGGTTTTTTGGGCCAACTCCCCGACAAAAGCTTTAATTTTTCTCGAGCATATTAGTAATTTACTCGATGATATTATGCGTAGGGAGTATGATTGAAATGTGACGGCAAACTGAGGCTACCACTTAGCTCCCGCATTGCAAATCTACTACCTGCAGGTCTTGTGCAAGTACGGAAAATTCAAGTATCCTCTATACTGCAGCAGCCGATCGCGATCCGCCTGATTTAATCCGGTGGAAACAGGCAAACACAAGTAACCATATACAACTCCTTACCCTCCCAAGTGCGACATGAAAAAACTAATTTTACTGACTGGAATGCTACTGATGATGATGGCAAAATCAGTATTTGCCAGCCCTATAGCTCCAAAAATTGAACCGGGCGATCGGATGGCTGCCTCGGAAATTACAGAAACTTTTAACAAACCCGCTACCTCTGCGCCAGTTTCAAAGCTAGAGCCGATCGAGCGAATGTCAACCTCGGAAATTAGAGAAACCATCCACCAACCCACCACCTATATTTTTGAAGGCGTTAAAGGGCGAGAACTCACTCTCTCCCTGTGGGCGGGACAACTGACAGCTCAACTGTACAGTCCCAAGGGTGAGAATATGGGAGTTATTGAAAAAACAGACAATCAGTGGATCGGCCAGTTACCAGAGTCCGGCATCTACCGCGTGCGTGTCACCCCGAAAGGTGAGACTAGCAGCTTCGTACTCGGACGCGACTTTAACGCCAAGTGGAATTATCGGCCCGATCGGGCAGTTCCGATCGCATTCGGGGAAAAAGAAGCCACAGTCAAACTCAAAATGTCCGGCTACCAAATCCAGCCCCTCACAGTTGAGGGGAAACAGGGACAGACAATCAGGGTGACTGCTAGCAACAAAAATCTAGATGTGGCGATCGAATCTCCGTCGGGACAACTCCTGGATCAAGGCGCAGGTCAAACTTTTGCTCAACTCCCGGAGTCTGGAACCTACCGGGTGCTGATAGTTGCTAACAGGCCAGTCAAGCCCTCGATCAAAGTTTCTGTGCGATAACAAAAATCCCAAAAACACTCTCTTTGGGCGATCGAAATTCGATCGCCCAAGCACCAAAGCTCGCCCGAAACGCGAGCTTTTTTTGTAGAAAATCAAATCCGGCAGCATCAGAATTAATATTACCCGAAATCAGGACACGGCAGTGCCGTGTCCCTACAGTTAATCGGCCTGAAGATATTGCTGTGACTGCATTATCACATAGACTTCCTTCTTCCTTCTTCCTTCTTCCTTCTTCCTTCTTCCTTCTGTTATAAAATCAACCTTGGATCAGCGCTTCAAAACGTTCTTGTTTCCAAATGCAGCTTAAATCCGAGTCAGCTACAGCGAGTTCGCGGTATAAAATAGGCATAAACTCCACAGCCCGCTGCAAATTGTCAAGGGCCAAATCTGCAAAGCCCAGCAGCGCATAACAGCAAGCTTGATTGTAAAAAGCGTTAGCAAAATTAGGACTCATTTCTAAGGCTGTTTCGTAGCAAGCGATCGCCTCCGAGTAGCAGCCTTTTCGGGCCAATTCCACACCCCGGTTGTACCAAATCAAATAATCCTCAACGGGACGCTCAGATGTAGGAGTGAACTTGGCATTTCTCTGATTTAAACCTACTAATTTCCCCAAAGCCACCTTGCGCTCTTCCACAGCTTCGGCTCTGCCCGGTTTCAGAGCGATCGATCTGCTAAAACTTGCCACAGCTTGTTTGTAAAGCCCCATTGAGTTCGCAGCTATACCGCGATTGTACCAAGCCTTTGCGTCGTCTGGATTAAACTCGATCGCCCTGTCAAAACTGTTGAGCGCCTGATAGTAAAGCTTGAGTTCCAACAGAGCATTACCTCGGTTGTACCACGCCCAAGCATCCTCCGGGTGCAAGTGTAAAGAGCGATCGAAACTCATAACCGCCTTATCGTAAAGCCCCATATCGATTAGCAAAAGTCCCCGGTTGTGCCAAATACTCGGCGCGCACGGATTGAACTCCAGAGCCCTGTCAAAACTGTTGAGAGCATCCAAATGGCGATCCAACTTTCCTAAAGCAATAGCTCGGTTGTGCCAGCCAAAGCTCGCATTTGGCTGCACCGCCAAGGCTTTATCAAAACTTGAAAGCGCCTCTGAGTGCCGTTCTAAGTTCCCCAGAGCCATGCCTCGCCCGAACCAAGCCTTATAATGATCCGATTGCAACTTCACAGCTCGGTTAAAGTTCGCTAGAGCACCATCATGATCGTTAGCTTCGAGGTGGCGCGAACCCAGATGGTAATACCAAGCAGCTTCCAAGTTTTGAATTAAGTTCATAATACTTCGCATCTATCTTAGGGATGATTCTACACTAACAAGGCCCGGAGTTAAACTGTAATTTCACTAAAAATTGAAAATTTTTGATACAGGGCGATCGCCCGTACAAATTGCCAGTCACAACCTCAATAATTTGCGATCGAAACTAACTATTTTCCTCTCATGAAATGCTCTTTCAGCTAACCGCACTCATCGCTGGTTGGAGCTGCTGCGAATCTCAAATCTGCGCCAGTAGCGCAACTATTACCGCATCCGAATCAGATTTGCAGTTACACAAAGAGTGAAATCTCATCGCGATCCGGGCTCCAACTTCTGCTTCCTTTGTTCAAGCAACCACAACCGCTGTATGAGCATTCTCGCTCAACAGCAACCTGCCAGCAGCATCAATACTAAAATCCTGCCCCAGCACAAAACCCTTACCCATCAACCGCTTGCACACAACTAGCGCCGTAATCCGGCGAATTTCTTCCATCACATCAGCAGGAATCAAATAACTCAAACTCCAGATTACTGACTCGCTGTCAGACCAAATCAAACGCTCAATACTGACAATCATCAAAGCAGCTACACTGTCAACAGACAGCCGCCCTCTGAGATCGGCAATCAAATCTTTACCAATTAAGCTATTGCGAGTCATCATCGCCCTAGCCATCTTCCCAATTTCTTGTTCGAGTTCTAAATGATTCATGCTTGGCATTGGCTTTTAGGTTTTTAAAGCACTGCTAAAAGTAAAAACAGTAGCTGCTACCAGGCTCTGCCCTAGCGTAGCTGACGCAGCCTCTACCGCCAGTTCTTTTAACAAAGTATACCTAAAGAAAGATTAAAAATGTATCTAAAGGCAGATATCAAAATTTATTTTTTTGGGATACATTAGGCAATCCAGTTCCCGCAAGAGTTTTTACGAGCAGCAAATTGAGTATTTATGCTCTCTGAGGGCCAGGAGTAAAGTCAAGGATTGGTAAATTCGCTACATAATGAAGTAGTTACTTCGGATAAAAACCCACAATGCGTTCAAACCAGGCAGACATCGATATTGCCCCCTTGATCGACTACGGCCTGATCGACCCGACTGCGACGCCAGAGCAAGTAGAAAACTGTTGCCAACAAGCAGAGAGATTTGGCTTTGTCACGGTTTGCGTGTATCCCGCCTACGTCCGACAAGCAGTTGAGCTACTACATGGCAAAAAGCCCAAAGTCTGTACAGTTATCGGTTTTCCCACGGGTGCTTCGACTTCAACCGTGAAACTTTACGAAGCTCTAGAAGCCGCAGATAATGGAGCCGTAGAGTTAGATGTATCTGTTAACTTAGGATTGTTGAAAGCTGGAAGAATCGACGAATTCCACCAGGAATTAGCCCGAATTTGCGAAGAAACTAATCTCACGATCAAAGCAATTATCGAAAGTTCGCTGCTTTCCGATGCCGAAAAACAATTAGCGGCGGAGCTTTGCATGGAAGCTGGTGTTGCTTATATCAAAACCAACACGGGCTTTTTTGGGGCGGCGACAGTTGAGGATGTGCGACTGCTGAAGGAAGTTACGAAGGGACGGATTGGTATTAAAGCGGCCGGAGGAATTCGGACTCACGAACAAGCTTTAGATTTGGTAGTAGCTGGTGCTACTCGTTTGGGGACTTCTCGCGGCCCGGAATTACTCCGACAGCGGGATAATTTAGACAATCGTTGATTGTTGACTGTTAACTGTTAACTGTTGACTGTTGACTGTTGATTGTTAACTGTTGACTGTTGATTGTTAACTGTTGACTGTTGACTGTTGATTGTTAACTGTTGACTGTTAACTGTTAACTGTTGAGTTGTATTTATTGGCGATCGATCAATTGTTGAAAGGAGTTAATATGGAGAACTTCCAACAGCTACAAGTTTATCAATTAGCCGAGAAAATATCAAACGAAATATGGTTTATTGTGAAAAAATGGGACTATTTCACGAAGGATACGATGGGCAAACAAATCGTGAGATCGGCTGATAGTGTTGGTGCTAATATTGCAGAAGGGCATGGACGGTATAGCTATCAGGATAATCAGCGTTTTGTGAAAATTGCACGAGGTTCATTAAACGAAACAAGGCACTGGTTAAGACTTGCCTATGCTCGTAATCTTTTAACTCAAGAACAGAGCGATCGACTGACTCCGTTATTGAATGAACTTTCACCAAAACTTAATGCCTATCTTAACTCACTAAAACAAAAAACTAAAGGTTGACAGCCAACAGCCAACAGCCAACAGTTAACAGTCAACAGTTAACAGTTAACAGCCAACAGCAAACAGCCAACAGTTAACAGTCAACAGTTAACAGTTAACAGTCAACAGCCAACAGTCAACAGTCAACCGTCAACCGTCAACTAACTAAATGACTCGAACTTACAAAGCAACTGGAATCAATCTTAAGAGTGCGCCGATCGGCGAATCCGATCGCCTGCTGACAGTTTTGACACGGGAATTCGGCTTAATTCGAGCCGTAGCACCGGGTGTTCGGAAACAACGATCGAGCATCGGCGGTAGAAGCGAATTATTTGTCGTCAACGAACTGCTAATTGCCAAAGGCCGATCGCTCGACAAGATTACCCAAGCCTCCACCGTAGAATCCTATCCGGGTTTGAGCCGCCACCTCGGAAAACTCTGTGCCGCGCAATATCTGGCAGAATTGGCGATCGCCAGCGCCCTTTCCGACGAGCCCCAAGAAGAATTATTTTTGTTGCTGGGCGAACATTTGAGTCGTTTGGAGCGTTTGTCCGATCGCACCGAAATCCAATCCGCCGCCGTGCTAATGGCTCATCTGGATCAGGGTATTTTTCACCTGCTAGCCTTAGCAGGCCTCGCGCCCCAAGTCCAAGTCTGCTGCGCCACCAGAAGGCCGCTGATCCCAAATTTGGGCGATCCGAAGTGGCAAACCGGGTTTAGCATACCCTCTGGGGGAACCTTCAGCTTGTCCGAGCTAGCTAACTTAGAGGCAGAACTCTCCTCGCAAACCGGTAGCTTGTACAGATCCGCTTCCCGTTCCCGGCAAACGAGCGACAGCAAACACTTGACAAATTTTCACATCAATGCTATTGAATTAGCAGCGCTGCAACAGTTGGGTAGTGCAGAACTAGGAGAGGGGATTGCCGATCGAACTGCGTGGGTATCGGTCGAAAATATTTTGCGGCAGTATGCCCAGTATCATTTAGGTTGCACGATTCGATCGGGAAGCTCGATCGACACATACTTAGAGAGTTTTGAGTTTTGAGTTTTAAATTTTGAGTAAAATAGGCGATCGGGCGATCGTCAATTGCAGCCATAGCCTGCGGGATACCCGAACCAGCAGGCAATTTCAGGTATATTCTCAAGATTGTTGCGACATTAGATAATAAATAAAGTTACGAGTTATTAAACTTAGGGGTTAACACCTCGAATTTGAAATTCCCATCCCCCAACCTCCACCATCCCAGGCGATCCACCCCTAATCCTATGATGCGACTGTCCGATTCTGATTTGAGAATATCTGTTTTAGCCGTGACTCACCACAAGATGGAAGAACGAGAAAATTTTCCAGATTTTCGCTCAGAGCCCGTTTTGCCCGATCGACAATGGAGCAACGCCCAATACCCAGAAATGGATAAATACCCCACAAATCCAGAAGCAGACTCGAACAACGGTAAAAGCCCACAACCAGCAGCAATCGGGCCGCTGCCAACAGCAGAGCTCTCCGAAGCAGTAGCCGAAACTCCCGAGAAAGAAAGAGGATTTCTGCCAGTTCTGAAAAACCGCAATTTTTTAGCATTGTGGAGCGGGCAAGTTTTCTCGCAACTAGCAGATAAAGTTTATCTCGTACTGACGATCGCCCTCGTGGCCAGCCGCTTTCAAGCGCCAGATCAAACAATCAGCAGGTGGGTATCGGCAATTATGATCGCCTTTACCATTCCCGCAGTGCTGTTTGGGGCCGCCGCAGGCGTGTATGTCGATCGATGGTCAAAAAAAGCAGTCCTCGTCGCCACAAATCTGCTGCGCGGAGGCTTCGTTTTAACATTACCCCTGCTGCTGTGGCTCTCAGACGGATGGGAACTCGGCCAACTGCCGCTCGGATTCTGCTTGCTGCTGCTAGTAACATTCCTAGTTTCGACCCTAACTCAATTTTTCGCCCCAGCAGAACAGTCAGTGATTCCCCTAATTGTAGAACGCCGCCACCTGCTCTCGGCAAACTCCCTCTACACCACAACCATGATGGGTTCGGTGATTATTGGCTTTGCAGTCGGGGAACCCTTACTAGCTTTAGCCGACACCCTATTTACCAACCTCGGCGGCGGACTCGGCATCGGCAAAGAATTAGTAGTAGGCGGAAGTTACGCCTTCGCCGGAGTGCTGTTGTTGTCGATGAAAACAGGCGAAAAAAACGAAGTCGAACACGAACCGCCGCACCCCCTAGCAGATTTGAAAGACGGGCTGCGTTACATCAACGATCAACCGAAAGTCCGCAATGCTTTAATTCAACTAATTATTCTGTTTTCGATTTTTGCAGCCTTGGCAGTTCTAGCGGTGCGGCTGGCAGAAATCCTCCCGGGTATGCGAGCGTCGCAATTTGGCTTTTTGCTGGCTGCGGTGGGCGTTGGGATGGCTGCTGGGGCGACGACTGTCGGCTATCTAGGCCACAAATTTTCTCACTCTCAACTCAGTTTAATCGGATCGATCGGCATGGCACTTGCTCTGATCGGTCTTTCTGCATTTACACACCATTTGTGGATCTCGGTGCTGTTCATTACCCTGTTGGGTTTATTTGCCTCATTGGTGGGAGTGCCGATGCAGACTACAATTCAAGCAGAAACCCCAGAAGAAATGCGGGGAAAAGTCTTCGGGCTGCAAAACAATGCCACTAATATCGCTTTGAGTTTACCGTTGGCTTTGGCCGGGGTAGCCGAAACATTTCTGGGTTTACCTACAGTATTTTTGGCTTTAGCAGGATTAGCGATCGCAGGCGGTGTCTTAACCTGGTATATTTCCCGTAGCACAAATAGCAAAGTCGATCGAATCTAAAAAATAACAAACTCTGATTTACTTGAATGCACATCGCTTGGCTAGGAAAAAAATCACCTTTTTGCGGTAACGTCACTTACTCCAGGGAAGTCACCAACGCACTGTTAGACCGGGGATACCAGGTCAGTTTCCTGCACTTTGCCCAAGAAGCGGGCCCACTCGACAGGAACACGACGGCGTGGAGCATGGCAAATGGGAAATGGGGAGGGGGAATGGCTCAAACCTCATATACCAATTCGCTCTCGCCCGCCAGTTGCAACGAAGTCTCTTTGCCCTGTCACTACAAATCGCAAATTTATACGATTCCCACTCTCAAATCCCGCACGGTGCTGATGAAATCGCTGCGGCGGCTGAAGCCCGATGTTGTTCACGCTTCCTTGACGCTTTCGCCTCTAGACTTTCTGCTGCCGGAAATTTGTCAAGAATTGAATTTGCCTCTGGTGGCGACTTTTCACCCGCCGTTCGATCGCAAATTGCGGAATTTGACATCGGGAACTCAACACCTGATGTATCAACTGTACGCTCCGTTTTTGGCTCACTACGACTCGACGATCGTGTTTTCTCAGATTCAGCGGGATATTTTGGTGAAGTTGGGAGTGCCGGAAGAACGGGTGGCTGTGATTCCCAACGGCGTAGACGCGGTGAAGTATTCGCCCGGGCCTTCGGGCTTGAAGTCCCAATTAAAAGCCGATCGAATTTTTGTGTACCAAGGCCGCATTGCCCCGGAGAAAAATGTCGAGGCTTTGCTGAAAGCCTGGAAACTGTGCAATTTTGGCCCTGGCAACGTGTTGGCGATCGTGGGCGACGGGCCCCTAGCCGCGTCGCTGCAACTGTCCTACGGCGAAGAGGAAAGCATCGTGTGGCTCGGATTTGTCGCCGAGGAAGAACGCCGGATCGAAATTCTGCGGGGTGCAGATGTATTTATTTTGCCTTCTTTGGTGGAGGGATTGTCGCTGTCACTGCTGGAAGCGATGGCGTGCGGTTTAGCTTGTTTGGCAACGGATGCCGGTGCTGACGGCGAGGCTTTGGAGGAAGGCGCGGGGGTAGTTTTGAACACTCAGCGGGTGCGAAGTCAGTTGCAAACATTGTTGCCGCTGTTTTGCGATCATCCTGAATTGGGAACGCTGCTTGGTCAAAAAGCTCGACAAAGGGCGATCGAGCG
>JAUBOH010000032.1:0-28814 GCA_036700145.1 Microcoleus occultus BM001215366 | reverse complement strand
ATCGCATCAGCTCGATTTTTGACCAAACCGATTAATCGCATATTTCCTAATCACAGGCTGCAACCTAAACAAATCCTGACCGACTTCTGTCTCAATCAACGATCGCCAACTCAGAGACTCCAAAACATTCATCAATACCGAACTAGATATATCCCCCGAAATTCGTTCTCGCAACTGATTAAAAGAAACCGGGCTGTTAATTGCAGCCAACTGACAGATTACCTTAATTTCTGGCTCGGTTAAACGCTCAAACATCAGGAATAAAACTCCCTCGATTTGACCCAAAAACACCGTACCAGTTTTGAGGAAATCCGAAGCTTTCCCAGCAAACAAATTGACAACAGTTGCCGAAATCATCCACAGCGCCAAAGGATTTCCTTCGTACCTGTCAATAAAATCATGCCATTCTCTTTCCTCAACTAACCCTCTATCTTTGAGAATTTGCTGTGCTGCTTCATTTGTCAAACCGCCGACTTTATGAGAGCGGACGAGGCGGATTCTAGAGGCTAGTAATGAAATTTCTGTAGATTTTTCTGAACTGGTAAATACCAAACAGCTTTGATGATTCAATTCGCCTACTTTTTGGAAAAATCTACCGTAATCCTGATATCTCTCTCGATATTTTCCAGCTAATTTACCAGTTTCCATAATTGTTTCGATACCGTCAATTATCAGCAAACACCGCTGCGCGCTCAAACACTTGATCGCCCGCGAGATCGCCTCAGAGGGTGTAGTCGGTAAATTCGTTTTTGATTCGTTACAGATTAAGGAAATTATTTCTGCCAAAAAGGTATTTAATGACGGAGATCGATCGAGACTGCGCCAAATAATGCGATCGAAATCGTGCTGAATTTGCTTTCCCAGCTTCACAGCCAGAGAAGTTTTGCCAATTCCCCCCATCCCCAACAGCGCCACTAGCCGACATTTATCGGCGACAATCCACCGTTTCAGTTCGGTTAATTCTTCTTTACGTCCGTAAAAAATAGACACGTCAGGGGCTTCTCCCCAATCTTGTCTGCAATGGGAGCTCGCCACTTCGGGCAAGTTGTTGGGTTGTTGTGTAGCCGATGATGGGGAGCGATCGTATTCCTCAAATATATTCCTAAAGCTTTTTTTGCTGACTTTTTTCCCTAATTTCGATGAGAGAATCCGCCATAAATCCGAGCCCACTTCCTTGACATAACTGTCAGCACAGTTGCAATCCTCGGCAATTTTCTCGTAAGTTTTGCCTTCCAAAGCCTTCTCAAATATATCTATTTGCAAATCGGTTGGGGATTTCCCAGTCTCAGCTAAAAAAGATGCCTTTGCAAATTCCAACGCCGTGTTAACGTCCATGCTTGGGAGTTATCCAAATATGATCCTTTAGCATAACCCATTTTCGTCTCAACTAATATCTTGCAGCACTGTCTGGGGCTTGTTTGTCGGGTGGGGGCGGGTTTAGGAGATTCTCGTCGATCGAAGGCGCAGATTGTCGGTAAAACCCGCAAGGCGAGCGGATGCGTGAGAATGCTAATCTTCGGCGATCGCAACCTACCTTTTCCCACTTTTACATTCCCCACCTACTTTTACCGACAAGATTGAGCTCTCAAATCAACCTACTTAAACCGATTTTCAGACGATAGTTTTTGCAACAAGATAGTAAGTATCGAAGCAAGCCAGAAGCGAAGTGCAAGCGCCCTCCTGCAATTTTCAAGTTTTCACTATTTAATTTAGCACCGCAAGGATAACCGTCATGTCACAAGAAACAGCTAATGCAATGAGATTTAAATGTGCTCCCAGCGAGGGAGTTTTCAAAGGCAAAGAAATAGAAGGAAAACTCGACATCAAAGTCAACGTCGAATCGGTTACGGACAAACCCAAAGATCCGCCAAAGCCAGCACCTTTTACTTGGGAAGTATTCTTATTGGCATTGATTGTTTCGTTAGTTGCCAATCACGCATCCGGCGATCCTGCAGGGATGAGAAATTACACTAAAATGCAGCAACAGTCTTCTCACCATCAGGTTTTGCGGTAATAGAGCGAAGTGCGTTCGTCATAGCCAAATCCCCGAATTCATCTAGAATTCGGGGCTCTAAGCTGTTCTGCATCTAAATTGTATTTTTTGTGCGGGCTGCGAGATCCCACCCGACAAGAACTTTATCAAACTTGACTGTACAGTTTAAATGCACAACACCTTAACAGCCCTAAATAATTTTAAAGATTGAGAATGCTAATTTAAACTTTGTGTGAACATTTCCTGCCTTGCATTTACCAGCTTATATCGTTTCCTGTAGCATCGTCAGGTGATAAAGTCGAGTCACGTTACCACCTAATATAAGCGCAGTTTTCTGTTTTGCGACTCGAGCGTCAACAGTCAACATCATGTCTGAGTGCAACCGGAATTGATATTACTTACTTCGCCTTCACCACCAACACCGAACAAGGAGCCTCAGCCACAACCTCAGCACTCACCGAACCCTCCAAAATCCGCTTGACACCAGTCAAACCGCGACAGCCGATCGCAATTATATCGGCCTTATAAATATTAGCCAAACGCACAATCTCCTGCGCTGGTTCCCCCGAAACAATCTCCAATTCGCTCTGGCAAGGCAACGTTTCCTGATAAGATAGCAGTAACTTCTCCACTTCTCGGTAAGCAACCTCATTTCCCTGAGCGTGAGGTCGATCGACCACCGTGTCAAAATCAGACGTACCAGAACTCACAACATGAACTAGAATCACCTTTGCCGTCGGTTCTAGCTGAAATTGCCCCACAGCTTGCAAAACCTGTGCTGCAAACTGTGAATTGTCGATCGCTACCA
Organism: Microcoleus occultus BM001215366; assembly: GCA_036700145.1. Taxonomy (GTDB): domain Bacteria; phylum Cyanobacteriota; class Cyanobacteriia; order Cyanobacteriales; family Microcoleaceae; genus Microcoleus. Next base: position 26,013 of record JAUBOH010000032.1, on the reverse strand, counting down.
AAACAGTATTCAATACCATGCAATTTTCAATCTCATAACATTTAGATATTAAATTTTTCCTGGGCTGGCGAGTCGCCTAATTTCAATATATTTCACCCTTCCCACCAGCACCACCAACACTTACCCAAAAACCCGGTTGCATCACATAATTGCCTTATTTCAGCAAGGTTTTGGCAAGGAGAAACCGGGTTTCTCAAGCAAAAGTGCATAAGTCCCGATCGCCAATCTCAAATCTACCATCTAAAATTCATCCTCTCCCTGATTCTGAGTCCGCAGCCGCACCGAATCAGCATGAGAAGGCAAACCCTCAGCTTCGGCCAAAACATTAATCGCCTTAGCCACCTTTTTCAGCGCAGTCGGCGAATAATCAATCAAACTCGAATGCTTCATAAAAGTTTCCACACACAGCGGCGACGCATAGCGGGGAGCCCCAGAAGTCGGCAAAGTGTGATTTGGGCCAGCCAAATAATCACCCACAGCTTCCGGTGTGGAGTAGCCCAAGAAAATCGCCCCAGCGTGGCGAATTTGGTCGAGCAAAGCCCAGGGATCTGCCACTTGCAATTCCAAGTGTTCGGGAGCAAACTCGTTAGACAGTTCCGCCGCCGCCTTCAGAGACTCAACTACTACGACTAAACCGTAATTGGCGATCGCCTTTTCCGTCAAAGTCCGGCGCGGGTGATTTACCAGTTGTCGTTCCACCTCAGCCACCACTTTTCTAGCCAGCACCGAATCCGCCGTCAGCAAAATCGCCGACGCCATCGAATCGTGCTCGGCTTGAGCCAACATATCCGCAGCTACGTGTACTGGATTTGCCGAACCATCAGCGATAATCAGCACCTCCGACGGGCCCGCCAGAGAATCGATCCCCACAGTCCCGTAAACCAGTTTTTTAGCTAGGGTGACATAAATATTCCCCGGCCCGGTAATTAAATCCACCTTCGGAATAGTTTCCGTACCGTAGGCCAAAGCCGCGATCGCCTGCGCCCCACCTACCCGATAAATCTCATCAACTCCCGCTTCCTGAGCCGCTACAAGCACCGCAGGATTCATTTTTTTCTCTTGTCCGGGGGGAGTACACATCACCAGTTTCGGAACCTTGGCGACCTTCGCAGGCACCGCATTCATGATCACCGAGCTGGGATAGGATGCCTGACCGCCAGGGATATAAATTCCCGCGCGATCGACTGGCGTATACCGCTTGCCCAAAACAATCTCGTCATCGCCAAACTGTACCCAAGACTTCGGGACGCGCTGTCGGTGAAACGCCTCTACCTGTTTGCAAGCTGTGCGGATTGCATTTAATAATTCTTTCGACACCTGCTGGTAAGCAGCATCCAATTCGGCGCCACTCACCCGCAATTCTTCCGCACTTAGGGTTATGCGGTCAAATTCAGCGGTGTAGTGCAGCAGGGCCTTATCGCCTTTGCGCTTTACAGCTTGCAGCACCTCGCGCACGGTGGCTTCTTTGTGAACGACGAGTTCGTCATGGGTGCGATCGCAGATTCGTCGCAGTTCAGCTTGTGCCTCAACCCACTGAGTAATGATTCGCAGCATGGAGATTAGGAATGCCGTCAATAATTCACTAACATTTGCTTGACAATTGGGAATTTTTGTGGCTATCTTCTGGAAAAGTCGGCGACCACCAGTCCACAAGCTTAAACCGCGAGACTCGCGGCATTTTCCAAGGCTTCTGTGCAGCGTTTAACTCTCTTTCGAGGATTTTTTTTGCCACACGCTCGGACAAGTCACAACCTTCTCTCTTGAATTGCCCGCCTTCATAACCGGGTGCGGAGGGAGAGGGTTCGATCCCAGAGGGGGAAAGTGTCCGATCGGGAGATGCTCCGAGGGGGAGAGTGTCGGAGCGGGAGAATTTTGATTCTGCCGCTGGGCCTTCTACTTTCCACCTTCAGCTTCCGCTGGCGAATACCTTCTGCCATCTGCCGCTGGGCCTTCCACCTTCTGTCAGTGCTTCTTGCCGAAGCCCAAATAACCCGTACTCTTTGTTATAGCTTAACTTGGATTTTTCAGGGAATCACATTCTTTGCAGAATAGATGCTATATTAGTTTGTCCGACACTTTGTAATATTTTTATAAAAAAGTGGTTGTCTGACTCAGCCTTTAAGAATCAAGCTTTTTGTGGCTCGACCCCGAAAAGATTGTCCTTTTCCTAAATATATTAGGGAAAGTTCCCCCCAAAGTACGCCTGTGCACCCGAAGGAGCCGGCTCCTTCGGGTCAAGCCGTTGGTGAACATTAAGTCTGCTCTCAGTAGATTTGAGCAAGTTTCACACTCACGGAGTGTCAATGAATACCTATTTCCAGCAACTGAACTATGGCCAATATTAAGTCCGCAGTCAAACGAGTCAAAATCGCCGAGCGCAACCGCTTGTACAACAAGTCTTACAAGTCCGCGGTCAAAACTTTGATGAAGAAGTATTTTGCAACCGTTGACAAGTACGCTGCCGCTCCGAGTCCGGAATTAATGCAGGAAGTGCAGCAGCGAATGTCAGAGGCCTACAGCAAAATCGACAAAGCTGTGAAAAAAGGTGTACTCCACCGCAACAACGGCGCTCGCAAAAAGTCCCGCTTGGCAAGAACCCTCAAGCCGCACGAAGTATCGGTAGCATCTTAAGGAAGCAGGAGGAGGAAGCAGTCCTGCAAGAAGCAGCCCTGCCAGAAAAAAGCAGATGTTGAAGGAAGAAGGAAGATTTTTCCGACTCTCTTCCTCCCCCTGTCTCTTCCTCCCCCTGTCTCTCCTCTCCCTGTCTCGCCTCTCCCCCTCATACCTCACCCGTTCGGACGCTACCGTATCACCTCTAATCTGCTTCCCCCATGCAGCTCATCGACACTCACGTTCATATCAACTTTGATACCTACAAATCTGAGTTAGAAGCCATTCGAGAACGCTGGCGCGAAGCTGGTGTAGTTCGGCTGGTTCATTCTTGTGTAGAGCCAGAAGAGTTTGCCTCAATTCAAGCAATCGCCGATCGATTCGCAGAAGTCTCCTTCGCGGTTGGACTCCATCCCCTAGATGCCGGCAAGTGGAACAACGATACTGCAAGCGAGATTAGGGATAAGGCAAGTTCGGACTCTCGGGTAGTGGCGATCGGCGAAATCGGACTGGACTTTTATAAAGCTGACGATCGAGAACACCAGTTTAAAGTGTTTGAGGCACAGCTTGAAATCGCCCAGCAACTAGACAAACCAGTGATTATCCACTGTCGCGACGCCGCCGCCCCAATGGCCCAAATGCTGCGGGAATTTTGGCAAACACAGGGCCCGGTACGCGGCGTGATGCACTGCTGGGGAGGTACGCCCGAAGAAACTCAGTGGTTTTTAGACCTGGGTTTCTACATTAGTTTTAGCGGAACTGTCACCTTTAAAGGCGCCTTGCAAATACAAGAATCAGCAGGTATGGTAAATAGCGATCGCATCCTAGTCGAGACAGATTGTCCTTTTCTCGCCCCGGCCCCCAAGCGGGGAAAACGCAACGAACCAGCTTACGTCTACTACGTAGCCGAGCAAGTTGCTAAATTGAGAGGAGTTTCTCTCTTAACTTTATCCCAGCAGACAACCGAAAATGCCTGTCAGCTATTCGGCTTTTCAGTTGAGCTAGAGTCCAGAAACGACGAAAACCAATCGAGTTAGAGGCAAGGGATAGGGATAATCAAATCTAGATCCGGCGCTCAAAACCGGATTCATCTTTTATTTCAGATTCTTTTGGCGGTGCCTGCTGCGATCTCAATTGCGTCCTATAATAAAAAGAATCGACCGATCGGGCTTAGGGCTCGCCCTAAGCGCCATAGCAGTCAGCCGGGAACTGCCAGCAAAACGCGAACACGCTAACCTTTGGCGCCTGCTCAAAAAATCAAGCAATACCTCAAACTTAGACATCAGAAGAAACTTGAAACCTCAGCAATTTGGCAATAGCTGTCTAGTCAATTTTAGGAGTCAAATGTGTAGGGGATTTACCCTGGAACACCAAGATATCAAAGCTAAAAGCATCTCGATCGAAGCCAAAATCCGCACGAAACTACTGCGAGCAACCAGAAGAAATAACCGTTGCAGCAGTTGGCAGGCGATCGAAAACATCATATAAATTCTCTCACACAATTCATCAAAAAAACGCAACAAGGTAAAAACGCCCAGCCTTGGCGCCATGAAAAAAGCTAGAGCCACTGCGGAAAAGGACACCCCATGACCACTAAAGATTACACAGAATTCGCCTTCACCTTGCCCGACCTGATCGAAATCCAGCGGGCAAGTTTTCGCTGGTTCCTAGAAGCCGGACTGATCGAAGAACTAGACAGCTTCTCCCCGATTACAGATTACACGGGCAAGCTGGAACTTCACTTCATGGGCAAAGACTTCAAACTCAAGCGCCCGAAATACGACGTAGACGAAGCAAAACGGCGGGACAGCACCTACTCGGTGCAAATGTACGTCCCCACCCGCCTGATTAACAAAGAAACAGGCGAAATCAAAGAACAAGAAGTATTCATCGGCGATTTGCCGTTAATGACCGAACGCGGCACTTTCATCATCAACGGCGCCGAACGGGTAATCGTCAATCAAATTGTGCGATCGCCAGGCGTCTACTACAAATCGGAAACCGACAAAAACGGCCGCCGCTCCTACAACGCCTCGCTCATCCCCAACCGCGGCGCGTGGCTGAAATTTGAAACAGACAAAAACGATTTAGTCTGGGTCAGAATCGACAAAACCCGCAAACTCAGCGCTCAGGTGTTACTAAAAGCTCTGGGACTGACTGACGGCGAAATATACGACAGTTTGCGCCATCCCGAATACTTCCAAAAGACGATCGAAAAAGAAGGACAATTCGGCGAAGAAGAAGCTCTGATGGAACTCTACCGCAAACTGCGACCGGGCGAACCCCCCACCGTAGCAGGTGGCGAACAACTGCTTAACTCGCGTTTTTTCGACCCCAAACGCTACGATTTGGGTCGGGTTGGTCGCTACAAACTCAACAAAAAATTGCGCTTGACAGTCCCCGATACAATGCGGGTGCTAACATCGCAAGATATCTTGACGGCGATCGACTATCTGATCAACCTCGAATTCGACATCGGCTCCACCGACGACATCGACCACTTAGGAAATAGAAGAGTTCGTTCAGTAGGAGAACTGCTGCAAAACCAAGTCAGAGTCGGTCTCAACCGCTTAGAACGGATTATCCGCGAACGGATGACAGTCTCCGATGCCGACTCCTTGAGCCCGGCTTCTCTGGTCAACCCGAAACCGCTGGTAGCAGCAATCAAGGAATTCTTCGGTTCCTCCCAGCTATCTCAGTTCATGGATCAAACCAATCCTCTAGCAGAACTGACCCACAAACGCCGCCTTTCCGCCCTGGGCCCGGGAGGTTTGACCCGCGAACGCGCCGGGTTTGCAGTCCGAGACATTCACCCGTCCCACTACGGTCGGATTTGCCCGATCGAAACACCAGAAGGCCCCAACGCCGGCCTGATCGGTTCCTTGGCCACTCACGCCCGAGTCAACTCCTACGGCTTCATTGAAACTCCTTTTTATCCAGTAGAAAAAGGACGGGTGCTGCGGGATAAAGCCCCCGTATACATGACAGCCGACGAAGAAGACGACTTGCGCGTCGCCCCCGGAGACATCAGCCTCGACGAAAACAACAACCTCTTGGGCGAAACCGTAGCCGTCCGCTACCGCCAAGAATTTACCACCACCACCCCGATGCAGGTGGACTACATGGCGATTTCGCCAGTCCAAATCGTCTCGGTGGCGACATCGCTGATTCCGTTCCTGGAACACGACGACGCCAACCGAGCTCTGATGGGATCGAATATGCAGCGGCAAGCTGTGCCGCTGCTGAAACCAGAACGGCCACTCGTGGGTACAGGGCTAGAAGCTCAAGCCGCGCGAGATTCGGGGATGGTTGTAGTTTCCCGGATTAACGGCGAGGTGATTTACATCGACGCTACCCGGATTATTGTCAAACCCCTGGCTGTAGATGCCGAGTCGAGTTCCAGCGAGGAACATTTCCTGATTCGCGAATACGACGAGCTCAAAACCAAACAGCCCTCGGTTTGGAAGCAAAAATACGCAGGCTGCATCGAACACGAACTGCAAAAATACCAGCGATCGAACCAAGATACCTGCTTAAACCAGCGTCCTTTGATTTATGAGGGCGATCGAGTCGTAGCCGGTCAAGTGCTCGCAGACGGTTCCTCCACCGAAGGGGCAGAACTGGCCCTGGGCCACAACATCCTCGTAGCTTATATGCCCTGGGAGGGATACAACTACGAAGACGCCATGCTAATTAGCGAGCGCTTGGTGTACGAAGACGTATACACCAGCATCCACATCGAAAAATACGAAATCGAAGCCCGCCAAACCAAACTCGGCCCGGAAGAAATCACCCGCGAAATTCCCAACGTCGGCGAAGACGCCCTGCGCCAGCTAGACGAACAAGGAATTATCCGCAAAGGCGCTTGGGTGGAAGCCAGCGACATTTTGGTGGGCAAAGTAACCCCCAAAGGCGAATCCGACCAACCCCCCGAAGAAAAACTGCTGAGGGCAATCTTCGGCGAAAAAGCCCGCGATGTACGGGATAACTCCCTAAGAGTCCCCAACGGCGAAAAAGGCCGCGTCGTAGACGTGCGCGTTTTTACCCGGGAACAAGGAGACGAACTCCCCCCTGGCGCAAACATGGTCGTCCGCGTCTACGTAGCCCAAAAACGCAAAATCCAAGTCGGCGACAAAATGGCCGGCCGCCACGGCAACAAAGGCATCGTCTCCCGGATTCTGCCGATGGAAGATATGCCTTACTTGCCCGACGGGACGCCGGTTGATATCGTGTTGAATCCGTTGGGCGTACCGTCACGGATGAACGTCGGTCAAATCTTCGAGTGTTTGCTGGGCTGGGCGGGAGAAAACCTGTCGATGCGGTTCAAGATGGTTCCCTTCGACGAAATGCACGGCGCCGAAAAGTCGCGGGAAACCGTACACGGCAAGCTGCAGGAGGCGCGGGAAAAAACGGGCAAGCCGTGGGTGTTTAACGAAAAGCATCCAGGCAAGACTATAGTCTACGACGGCAGAACCGGGGAGGCGTTCGATCGCCCAATCACCGTCGGCATCGCCTATATGCTCAAACTCGTCCACTTGGTAGATGACAAAATCCACGCCCGCAGCACCGGCCCCTACTCGCTGGTGACGCAGCAGCCCCTAGGCGGCAAAGCCCAGCAGGGCGGACAGCGGTTCGGGGAAATGGAAGTCTGGGCCCTGGAAGCCTTCGGCTGCGCTTATACATTGCAGGAATTGCTGACTGTGAAGTCCGATGATATGCAGGGCAGAAATGAAGCATTGAACGCGATCGTCAAAGGCAAAGCCATCCCGCGCCCCGGTACTCCCGAATCCTTCAAAGTGCTGATGCGCGAGTTGCAGTCTTTGTGTTTGGATATCGCCGTACACAAAGTCAATACTTCTGACGAGGGTTCCGAACACGTCGAGGTGGATTTGATGGCCGATGTGGGGGGGCGGCGATCGCCTTCTCGGCCTACTTACGAGTCCATTTCGAGGGACGAGATTGATGAGGATATGTAGGGATTAGAAATTTGAGATTTTAGGTTTTTGGCAACATTCAATCTAAAATCTCAAATCAACCCTCTCAAATTAAAATGCCTCAGCAGTGGTACGAACACTGCTGAGGCGAATCAACGCTCTAAACAGGAGAGACGCTGAACATGATTATTGTAACAGTTGTCCCAGGAATAGAAGGAGAAATTGACCGGGCGACGGGCTGTATTAATTGGCAAGGGAGTAAGCTGAAAAATGGTTACGGGCGCAAGTGGATAGAGGGCACAACGGTATTAGTCCACCGATTAGTCCTCGAATCGAAAATGCCAGGATTCCTCGATTCCGGTTATTTTGCTTGCCACACCTGCGACAATCCAAGCTGCGTCAACCCAGCACATCTGGTAGCTGGAACTGCGGCTGAGAATACCGAGCAGATGATGGGGCGCGATCGCAAAACTCCCCGACGCAAAAGTATTCCAGGTATTGGTAAACTGTCGATCGAACAACTGCGGGAAATTCAGGCTAAATATTTAGCTGGAACCATCAAGAACCACCTAGCAAAAGAGTATGGAGTACAACATGAAACTATTACTAAGATACTTCAGACAAATATTCCCGATAACTTCACTACAGTTTCACCCAATTTTTTAGGAGAAATTCAAGACAGCGGCTGCATCATTTTCCAAGGTGCAAAGGATGGTCATGGTGGTTATGGCAGGTACTTTAAAAATGGAAAATCGAAATCAGTTACCCGTGCTGTTTTGGCCGAGAAATTAGGATACGAACTTCCGGCTTCGATGGATGCTTGTCATACCTGCGATACTCCCAGTTGTATCAATCCAGAACACCTTTGGGCTGGGACGCGCACTCAAAATTTGTTAGATGCTTCTAAGAAAGGACGCACCCAAGGAAAAAGTCATCCCCTTTCCAATGCCAAATTAGACTGGGAAAAGGTGCGAGAAATTCGGCAAAAGCTAGCAGCAGGAGAGAGGATGAAGGATGTAGCACAGGAATACAGTGTCGGCCGCAAAACCATACACGATATTAAGTATCACGTCACTTGGAAGGAAGCAGGTCAAGAGGTTCCAGTTCCCCGCATGGGTGGACATCTCGATCGCAAATTTACTTTTGCTCAAGCTCTTGAAATCAGAGAACGAATTCAAACCGGAGAATCCCTTGCTAAAATAGCTCAGGAATTTGGAGTATCCAGAAGTATCATTTCTGATATTAAAATGAACGTTACATATAGAGGAGAATAAAATTGATTTGAACGAAAAAATGAGCCATACAAAAAAAAAATCCCCACAAATAATCGAGAGTAAATCATCAATTGGAGTCACAATGGCTAAGTTAGAACAACGCTTTGATTACGTCAAGATAGGATTAGCTTCACCAGAAAGAATTCGACAGTGGGGAGAGAGAACTTTACCTAACGGTCAGATAACTGGAGAAGTGACAAAACCGGAGACCATAAATTATAGGACATTAAAACCTGAAATGGACGGCTTGTTTTGCGAGCGCATTTTTGGGCCTGCAAAAGATTGGGAATGTCATTGTGGCAAGTACAAAAGAGTTCGTCATAGAGGCATTGTTTGCGAAAGATGCGGTGTTGAAGTAACTGAATCCCGCGTCCGCCGCCACCGCATGGGCTTTATCAAATTAGCAGCTCCGGTAGCTCACGTTTGGTATCTCAAAGGCATCCCGAGTTACATGGCAATTCTGTTGGATATGCCGCTGCGAGATGTCGAACAAATTGTTTATTTCAACGCCTACGTTGTCTTGAATGCAGGTAATGCAGAAAAGCTGCAATACAAGCAATTGCTGACAGAAGATGCTTGGCTGGAAATAGAAGACGAACTTTACAGTGAAGATTCCACACTCACAGGTGTAGAAGTGGGGATTGGTGCGGAAGCTTTGCAAGTTTTGCTGCAAAATATTCCGCTGGAATCGGAAGCGGAAAAACTGCGGGAAGATATCGCGAATGCTAAAGGTCAAAAACGCGCCAAGTTAATCAAACGGTTGCGGGTAATTGACAACTTTATCGCTACCGGTTCCCAACCCGATTGGATGGTGTTGTCGGTGATTCCGGTGATTCCCCCAGACTTGCGGCCGATGGTACAGCTAGACGGCGGGCGTTTTGCAACGAGCGATTTAAATGACCTTTACCGCAGGGTAATTAACCGCAACAATCGCTTAGCAAGGCTCCAAGAAATCCTCGCGCCGGAAATCATTATTCGCAACGAAAAGCGGATGTTGCAAGAAGCAGTAGATGCACTGATTGATAATGGACGGCGGGGCCGCACAGTGGTTGGCGCAAACAATCGCCCGCTGAAGTCCCTGTCGGACATCATCGAAGGGAAACAAGGGCGCTTCCGGCAAAACTTGTTGGGTAAACGGGTTGACTATTCGGGACGTTCGGTAATTGTTGTCGGGCCGAAACTGAAGATTCATCAGTGCGGTTTGCCGCGGGAAATGGCGATCGAACTTTTCCAGCCTTTCGTCATCCACCGCTTGATCCGCCAAGGATTGGTCAACAACATCAAAGCTGCCAAAAAACTGATCCAGCGCAACGATCCCAGCGTTTGGGACGTGCTGCAGGAGGTGATTGAAGGGCACCCGGTAATGCTGAACCGCGCGCCGACGCTGCACCGGTTGGGGATTCAAGCCTTTGAGCCGATTTTGGTGGACGGGAGGGCGATTCAGCTTCACCCGCTAGTCTGTCCGGCTTTTAACGCTGACTTTGACGGCGACCAAATGGCCGTACACGTACCTTTGTCTCTGGAATCTCAGGCGGAAGCACGCTTGCTGATGCTGGCTTCTAACAACATTATGTCGCCGGCAACGGGAAGACCGATCGTTACTCCTTCTCAAGATATGGTGCTCGGTTGCTATTACTTGACAGCCGAAAATCTTGACGCTCAAAAAGGAGCCGGTCACTATTTCTCGAACCTCACAGACGCGGTTGTAGCTTACGAACAAGGAGTCGTTGACTTGCACTCATACGTTTGGGTGAGGTTTCAAGGCGCCATAGAAAACATAGAACCCGAGGGAGAACCGCTGAAGATGGAACGATCGACCGACGGTACGGTGACGAAAGAATACAAGTTCCGCCGCGTTCGGGAAGACGCAGAGGGGAAGTTGATCAATCAGTTCATCCGCACTACTCCAGGCCGAATTATCTATCACCAAACGGTTGAAGCGGTAATTAACAATTAGTCAGTTGACCCGAAAGCATTAGTCCGACGTCATCCGTCATTAGTCATTAGATAATTAATCTTTTAACTAAGAGCCAACAATGGTTTGTAGTGAGGACTTAAGTCCTCCACAAAGCGTGAAGCAGAACTAAAGTTCTTACTACAAATTCCTTGTTTTAAAGCGATCGACCGGATTTAATGATGACAACAGCCAACAGTCAACAGCCAACAGTCAACAGCCAACAGTCAAAGGACAGCAGAAAAATGACAGAAAATAAGGAAATTGTTTTTCGCAATCGAGTTGTAGACAAAGGTCAGCTCAAAAAATTAATCTCTTGGTCGTTTACCCACCACGGAACGGCGCGCACGGCACAAATGGCGGACAAACTCAAAGACTTGGGCTTCCGCTACGCTACCAAAGCCGGAGTCAGCATCAGCGTAGACGACCTGCAAGTGCCGCCATCCAAACGATCGCTCTTGGACTCCGCCGAAGAAGAAATTCGGATTACAGAACAGAAGTACACCAGGGGCGAAATCACGGAAGTCGAACGCTTCCAAAAAGTAATCGACACCTGGAACAGCACCTCAGAAGACCTCAAAGACGAAGTAGTCAAAAACTTCCGCGCCACCGACCCGCTCAACTCGGTCTACATGATGGCCTTCTCCGGCGCCCGGGGGAACATCTCCCAAGTCCGCCAACTCGTAGGAATGCGCGGGCTGATGGCAGACCCCCAAGGAGAAATCATCGACTTGCCGATTAAAACGAATTTCCGCGAAGGGCTCACCGTCACCGAATACATCATTTCTTCCTACGGAGCCCGCAAAGGCTTGGTAGACACGGCGCTGCGGACGGCAGACTCGGGCTATTTGACTCGAAGGTTGGTGGATGTATCTCAAGATGTCATTGTGCGCGAGGTAGATTGCGGCACGCAGCGGGGGATTCGGGTGCGGCCGATGACAGACGGAGCGACGGTGCTGATTCCCCTGAAAGACAGGCTGCTGGGGCGGGTGTTTGCCCGAGATGTGGTGCACCCCAAAACGGGGGAAATAGTGGCTTTTGAAAACGAAAGAGCCGTGCGAAACCAGCCGATCAGCGAAGAACTCGCCGCCCAAATCGGGGTGGCGGGGGTAGCGGAGGTGTATTTGCGATCGCCCCTGACTTGCGAAGCCACCCGTTCCGTATGCCAGCACTGCTACGGTTGGAGCTTGGCTCACTTGAAGATGGTGGATATGGGAGAAGCGATCGGGATTATCGCGGCTCAGTCGATCGGCGAACCGGGAACCCAGCTCACCATGCGTACCTTCCACACCGGCGGCGTATTTACCGGCGAAGTCGCCAAACAAGAACGGGCTCCTACAAGTGGCACCGTTAAATTCAAAAACCTCCGCACTCGCTCTTTCCGCACCAGACACGGCGAAGAAGCTCTGGTAGCAGAAAGCAGCGGCAAACTCGTATTTGAAGGCGACGGATTTGAAGAAGGCAAATCGGGCGCTAAAAATCAGAAGCTGAAAATTGAACTGGCGATCGCCCAAGGTTCTACGGTGATGGTCAAAGACGGACAGCGGGTCCTCCCGAGTCAAATTTTGGCAGAAGTGCCCATCGCCGGCCGCGCCGCCCGCAAAACAACAGAAAAAGTCACCACCGACGTAGCCTCCGACTTGGCCGGAGAAGCGAAATTTGCAGATTTAGTACCGGAAGAAAAAACAGACCGCCAAGGAAACACCACCCGCACCGCCAGCAGGGGCGGCTTGATTTGGATTCTCTCCGGCGAGGTGTACAACCTGCCCCCGGGCGCCGAACCGGCAGTCAAAAACGGTTCTCGGATTGCAGCCGAAAGCGTCATAGCCGAAACCAAACTCGTCTCCGAGCACGGGGGCGTAGTCCGCATCGCCGACGAACGAGAAATCGAAATCATCACGGCTCAGGTGCTGCTCGACCAAGCTGTGGTGCGGGCCCACAGCGCTGGCGGCCGCGACCACTATACGATCGAAACGGCATCCCACCAGCGGTTTTCCCTAAAAACAGCTCCCGGCAGCAAGGTCATCAACGGCGAAGTAGTCGCAGAACTGCTCGACGACAGCTACCGCACGGCTACTGGGGGAATTGTCAAGTACGCCGGGGTGGAAGTCCACAAGCGCGGCAAAGCCAAACTCGGCTACGAAGTTGTCAAGGGCGGCACCCTGCTGTGGATACCGGAGGAGTGCCACGAAGTCAACAAGGACATCTCCCTGCTGCTGGTAGAAGACGGCCAGTACGTCGAAGCCGGTACCGAAGTCGTCAAAGATATTTTCTGCCAAACCAGCGGCGCGGTGGAAGTAACCCAGAAAAACGATATTTTGCGCGAAATTGTCATCAAACCGGGAACGCTGCACGCGGTAGACCGCCCGCCCCTAACCTTCGGGGAGGGACAGGTTGTCTCGGCGGGTCAAGAAATTTTCCCGGGCTTGGTTGCTCCAGAACTCGGCTATGCGGAATACATTGAAACTCCCGAAGGCCCGGCTTTGCTGCTGCGTCCTGTGGTGGAGTTTCCGGTACCGGACAAGCCGCCGGTGCCTTCTCAGACGGCCCTGAACGAGTCGATCGCCCTTAAAGCGGTGCAGCGGCTGCCTTACAAAGACGGCGAACGGGTCAAGTCAGTTGAGGGACTGGAACTGCTGCGGACTCAGCTTATTTTGGAAATCGGTTCAGGGGCGCCGCAACTGGCTGCGGATATCGAACTCTTGCCGGATGAAGCGGATGCGGCTGCTTTTGGGGCGGACGGTTCTGGCCCGGCTTGGGCTTCATCCGATCCGGTTGTTTCCAAGAGTGAACTGGCTTTACCTGAAGGCGATGGGAGCGAAAAGCTCGATCGGACTTTCCGCTTGCAGTTAGTAATTTTGGAATCGCTGGTAATTCGGCGGGACGTGTCGGCTGACCCCACTCAGGGCAGCACTCACACGCGGCTGTTGGTTGAGGACGGACAGTCGATCGCCCCCGGAGCCGTAGTCGCCCGCACCGAGATTCTCTGCAAAGAAGCAGGCGTCGTGCGGGGCCTCCGCGAAGGCCAGGGCGAACCGGTGCGCCGCCTGCTCGTGATGCGGGACGCAGATTCGATTTCGGTTGAAGTAGCAGGAACGCCGGACGTCAGTCCCGGTCAACTGCTGGTTGCCGGTACCGAAGTCGCCCCCGGCATCGTCCTGGAAGAGTCGGGTCAAGTCGTGAAAGTTGTGCCCGCATCCGAGACAGAACCCGCGAAAATCCTGCTCAGGGTAGCCCGCCCTTACCGGGTATCCGCCGGTGCGGTGCTGCACGTAGACGACGGCGATTTGGTGCAGCGGGGCGACAACCTAGTCATTCTGGTGTTCGAGCGCGCCAAAACAGGGGACATCATCCAAGGCTTGCCGAGAATCGAAGAACTGCTCGAAGCCCGCAAACCGAAAGAAGCCTGCGTTTTGGCGAAGCGCCCCGGGACGGCTCGCGTGGTGGCGGATGACGATGTTGTGGAATTGGCAGTGGTTGAGGATGACGGCCGGATCGAAGAGTATCCGCTGCTACCCGGTCAAAACCCGATCGTTTCCGACGGACAGCGCGTCGGCGTCGCCGAAGCTTTGACCGACGGGCCCGCCAACCCTCACGAAATTCTGGAAGTGTTTTTCCACGTCCTCAAAGAGCGCCAGCCCACTTTTGAGGCCGCTCAGTCGAGTTTCCAGCAGGTGCAAACTTTCTTGGTTAACGAAGTGCAGTCGGTGTACCAGTCTCAGGGCGTGGATATTTCCGACAAGCACATCGAAGTCATCGTCCGCCAAATGACCAACAAAGTCAGAATTGAGGACGGCGGCGACACTACCATGCTCCCGGGCGAGTTGGTGGAACTGCGGCAGGTGGAACAAGTCAACGAAGCTATGTCGATTACCGGCGGAGCGCCGGCAGACTACACTCCCGTGCTGCTGGGGATTACTAAGGCTTCGCTCAACACCGACAGCTTCATCTCCGCTGCTTCCTTCCAAGAAACTACTCGGGTGCTCACCGAAGCCGCGATCGAGGGCAAATCCGACTGGCTGCGCGGCCTCAAGGAAAACGTGATTATCGGACGCCTGATTCCCGCCGGTACCGGCTTCAACGCCTACGAAGAGCTGGGCAGTTCTGATGCTGCTCTCGACGGTGGGGTTTTTGATGATGACATCCACGATTTGCAAGAGGATGTGGTGCTCGACGATCGCTCGGCGCGCCGCGCTTATACGATCGAGAGCGGTTTCGGTGTCGGTGCGGCTTCCCAACAGGAGAGCGATGAAGATTTTGAGGAGGTTGAGGTTGAGGAGGACGATTTTGTCGCTGAGACTGATGATGATTCCTTGGGCTCTTTGACCGACGACGAGGATGATGATATCGGTTACGATTTCGACGAGGACGAAGATTGATCGCAGCGGGGCCCTTAAAGCCGCGCCGCCAGCAATTCAGGTATGCGGCGCGGCAGTTTTTGGGTTGCTCGCAACGCAGGTTTTCGAGTGTATGAGTTGAAAAATATTGATTTTTTATCTCAAAACTTAGAGCTCTGATTTCATGGCTTTCTTCGCGATCGGCGCCTCCAAAAAAAGAAGGAAGAAGGTACTTATGTTTTCGTCAGAAGGCATAAGTCATATCATGTCCGCTCGAACAACGACTATAAAATTAGTTTGTAGTGAGGAATGCAAGTCCGAAGCCGTCAAGGACTTGCATTGCTCACTACAAACATTCTGTATTACTGATAATTGACCGGACATGATATCAGAATTCAATATATAGCAACCGCCACACCCGTTAGGACACAAATAACCTCATCAATAGCTCCCTGAACCCGCGAGCCTAAACGGTTTGATTCGGGTACTATGTAACTGTCAACTGTCAACTGTCAACTGTCAACTGCTATACTTCTCCTCCAAAAGCAAGTATTGGGCAGGCAGGATGCCTAACCCCTACTCCCCACAATAATTATTGGAGATGTCTAATAATTATTGATAATTCAAGAGTTTTAATTGTTTGGAAATTTCCAATAATTAAAACTCTTTCTTCCTTCTTGCGACTTCCGACTTCCTTTTTCCGAGTTCCTGGACGCACGGGCGGTCATCACCTTGGTTTTTCGTCAGAAGACGTGTTACAGCCCGCCAAAACGGTAAAAAACTAAGGTGGTGAAGGTATTTATGCGTCCTGGATTATTCCTTCTTCCTTCTTCCTTTTTTCAGTTCGCTCAGTCAGGGAGCAAAGCCTTGATCCGATCGACAAACTCTTGATGGTCTACTACGGGTTTAGATATGTAACCGTCCGCACCGCTTTGATCCAAAAAAGTTTCTCTATCACCGGCCATCGCGTGAGCAGTCACCAAAATAATCGGCAGCGATGCCGTTTGTGGGTCAGCTTTAAGCAGTTGAGTAATCTTGATGCCGTCAACAGCTTTTCCCTGGTAAACGCTGCGCGAAAGAGACACGTCCATTAAAATCAAATCAGCTTCTCCAGCAGCAGCAATCTGCATCACCTCTTCAACATTTTCCGTGTGCTTGACGGCTAAGCCCCCCCTTTTCGTCAGAATTTTGGAAAAAACCCGAGCATTAACCAAATCGTCCTCTACAATCAGAACGGTTTTCATAAATAAATATGGGAAGTATAGAAACTTTGCGACTTTAGTCCAAAGAGGAACAAGGCACGGGGATTGCATTCCCCGTCAAAAATGCAGAGTTTTTAGCGCCATCAGCCGGGAACCCTGCAAAACCCGTATGTATATCCTTGAGTCACTGACTGTCAGAGGCTGTACAGATGCCCAGAAGCATCCATTACCATCATTTAGACTACTACATACAGACAGTTTAGTTGTTTTTTAGAATTAGACCTGACACTGACAATAGTCTCAAGATTCTTCAGTAGTAGGTTTCTAGTATTCTCTTTTTGGGTCAAGCCTCCTACTTAGAGTCGGGGAGGTGTGACAATTATTTTGTTTCCTGCTCTTAGAATCAAGCAATGTTTATTTACAGACTGCAGCCGTTGCATTCGCAGTAGCGAATATAGCAGGGATTGTTGGGGATTCCCAATTCTGAGTTTTGACCGATCGATCCGGCCCAAAAGCTCGACGCTTCCGTTCATTAAGCCTGGGTAACACTCTCCCGCGATCGAGGAGAGCTTTTGATTGCTGAATTCTTCACGATCGGCATTTGTGAGCGATTATAAGAAAAAGCCTGACTGTGCCATCCACCAGCGCGCGATCGGGCGGTAAATAGACAGGTAAGCGCAAATCAAGGCAACATAGAGGTTAGGGTAAGAGTGGAGAGCAAGAGGCAAGTGTTGCCCGTCTTCGGCACTCTGATTCTTCTTTCACAAGTTAAGTTTATTTTTATCCTCTCGCATTCGCGGTTTTGTCGAACTTCGGTTCGCTCAAGGGCAAACGCTTTTAAAGGAGAGACAAGCAACCTCACCACGATTGACAGAGGCTGTCTTCACTCAGGAATTAACGGACACAAGGACTCATGGCTAAACAACTCAACCTACTTTCCGGGCAAGTAATTTCTACGCCTCTGCACACCGAGATGCAGCAATCGTACCTCGAATATGCCATGAGTGTGATCGTCGGGCGAGCTTTGCCTGATGTCCGCGACGGTTTAAAACCGGTTCACCGTCGAATTTTGTACGCAATGCACGAACTCGGTCTGACGCCCGATCGACCTTACCGCAAGTGCGCCCGGGTAGTTGGAGATGTTTTGGGAAAATATCACCCCCACGGCGACCAATCGGTTTACGATGCTCTGGTGCGGATGGTTCAGGAGTTTTCGAGCCGCTATCCTTTGCTGGCGGGTCACGGCAATTTCGGTTCGGTGGACAATGACCCGGCTGCTGCTATGCGCTACACGGAAACTAGGCTGGCACCGATCGCCCACGAAGCCATGCTAACCCAAGTCGGCGACGCAACTGTTGATTTTACTGATAACTTTGACAGTTCGCAGCAGGAACCGACGGCGCTACCTGCTCAGTTGCCATTTCTGTTACTCAACGGCTGTAGCGGCATTGCTGTGGGGATGGCAACTAATATCCCGCCTCACAATTTGGGGGAGGTGGTAGACGGTTTAATTGCTTTGATCGAAAACCCGGAACTCTCGGACGAGAAGTTGCTAGAACTGATTCCTGGCCCTGATTTCCCGACCGGAGGCGAAATCGTTGCTACAGAGGGCATTGTTGACGCCTACACTAAGGGTCGAGGTAGCATTTCGGTCAGGGGTGTGGCTGGGGTGGAAGAAGTGCCTGGTAATCGCAAGATACGCACTAAAACGGCGATAATAGTGACGGAGTTTCCGTTTCAGGTAAATAAGGCGGCTTGGATTGAAAAGGTGGCGGAGTTGGTCAATGCCGGCCGCCTCGACGGTATTTCTGATTTGCGCGACGAGAGCGATCGCGAAGGCATTCGAGTTGTGATTGAACTCAAGCGGGAATTTACTCCAGAAGCGGTTCTCGCTCGTCTTTACCAACAAACTGATCTGCAAACAAATTTTGGGGCGATTTTGCTGGCAATTGTCAACGGTCAACCCCGACAGTTGACGCTCAGACAGTTGTTGCAAGAATTTCTGGATTTCCGGGAACTAACTCTGACCCGCCGCTACAATTACGAGTTACAGGCGGCAGAACGCCGCTGTCACATTGTTCAAGGCTTAATGTTGGCTTTGACAAATCTCGATACTGCGATCGACATTCTCCGAAATTCTCCTGACGGGACTACTGCTAAGCAGACTTTCCAAGTTCGCCTCAATTTGAGCGAAAGTCAAGCTGATGCGATTTTGGCGATGCCGATGCGCCGGCTGACTGGTTTGGAAAGGCAAAATTTGCAGTCTGAGTTTGATGAGTTGATGCGGAATATTCAAGAATTGCAGCGGTTGTTGAGCGACAGGCGCGAACTTTTGAAGGCTTTAAAGAAGGAATTGCGATCGCTCAAACGCAAGTACGCTGACCCCCGTCGCACTAAATTCGCCAATGGCGCCGGAGGTGCGAAAAACGCTGAACCACAAGTTTTAGGTAAGAAAAATTCTGCTGTCAAGCCCTTGTTGCCGGCAACAGTTTCGCCTAACTTATTGCCCGTTACAGAAGCCGAGGAAACTATTGTTGAATTTTCGCACAAGCAGTACGTCCGGCGCGTGCCGGCGGGGGAACGTCCGCGCTCGAAAAGTCGCGAAAAATCTGTTTCAGCTTTAGAAAAAAATGAAGATTTTATTGTGACAGCAAATCTGACGAAAACCGATCGCACTTTGGTCGTCTTAACTCCTAACGGCAAAGCTTACCCGCTGAAAGTGGCTGATATTCCAAGCAGCAGCCCAAAAGAACGGGGAACGCCGATCGTTGGTTTGTTGTCGCCGAGTGCTACTAAAGAAAGTGCGGGTCGCGCTTTGTCGGAAATCACAGTCGCACACTTTATTTTGCCGGAAAATTCGGAAACGGCGGATTTGGTAACTCTGACTCAGCAAGGAAAAATTAAGCGCTTGCCGATGCAGGAATTTGCTGATTTGACGAATCGCGGGATTACTGTGGTTAAACTCAAGGAGGACGATCAGCTGCGCTGCGCCAGTCTGAGCAAAGTTGGCGAGCAAGTGGCTGTCGCAACTTCGGGAGGCCGAGTCCTCCGGTTCGATGTCGATGACGAACAACTTCCGCCAATGGGCCGCAGCGCCCAGGGCTCTCAAGTAACCAGGTTGCGGAAGCAGGAACAGTTGGTGGGTTGCGTCACTTTTGACCCGGACGACAGTCTGGTGCTATTTTCGGAGTTGGGTTGGGCAAAACGAATGCCTGCGGGTTCTGTCAGACTTACTAACCGCGGCGAAATTGGCACTCAAGCTTTTCGCTTCGCAGAGCCGTCTGATGCTTTGGTTGGGCTGCTGCGGGCTGTTCCGGGTACGGATGTTAAACTTTTTACTACCAGTGGCCGCTTGCTGCGATCGGCTACTGATGCTATAGCTTTTTGGGGGAAGGATGCTGCGGGCGATCGAGTTTTTGACCTCAATCCGGGTGAGAAAATTATTAAAGTTGTCGGCAGTCAATAGTCATGGGGCATGGGGCATTGGGCATTGGGCATTGGGCATGGGGCATTGGGCATTGGGCATTGGGCATGGGACATTGGGCATGGGGCATGGGGGATTGGGCATTGGGGAATTAATCTGACTTCTGACTTCAACATCCATCCGTTAAATCATTTAAATCCTGTACACTGCTCGTTACCGAACTTCCTCCTTCAATATCCCAATTGCCAATTGCCAATTACCAATTACCAATTACCAAATCAGTCCTGGACGCAAAAAGAGGTTTGACGCGCGAATTATAGCGGTAAGGTGCGCAGTGCGCACCCTACATAGGTCGGTTGTGCGTAAGTTCTAAAATCTAAAATCTAAAATCTAAAATCTAAAATTGTTCGATGGCGCAAGTTGTCTTAGAAAATATCTACAAAAGTTTTCCGCTCCGCCAAGGAGAACAGGAAAAAGTGGCAAACATCGTCGCTGAAAGTGTCTCGCCGGAGGCACCTGGCTCAACGTCTAACAGCGTTTTGCGGCGCATCAACCTCACTGTCGAAGACGGGGAATTTATGGTGCTGGTGGGGCCTTCTGGCTGCGGAAAAAGCACTCTGCTGCGATCGATCGCCGGTTTGGAAGTCTTGACGGCCGGCAATATTTGGGTTGGCGATCGGCTCCTTAACGATTTGCCTCCTAAAGACCGAGATATCGCTATGGTATTTCAAAATTATGCTCTCTATCCTCACTTAACAGTTTACGATAATCTCGCCTTTGGATTGCGCCGCTCGGAAAGGGAGAAGGAAGAAGTCCGGGGGAAGGCCCAAGAAGGAAGAAGTCCGAGGGAAGGCCCAAGAGGGAAGAAAGTAGAAGGAAGAAGGGAGAACAAACAAGGAAAAGAAGGAAGAATCCTGAAGGGACAAGAAATAAGAAATAAGGTAGAAGAGGTTATTAATTATTTAGCTTCTAATACTTTCAACAAACATAAAATTTATCCTGTGTTTGAGGATTTTTTGGTAGGAGCAAGTCGCAACTTTCCTCCTGGTTTGCGCTATTTTTCGGAGCGGGAAAAGACAGTAGGAAAACGAGTCCTGAAGGTGGCTCAATTATTGCAAATAGAAGCTCTTTTAAATCGCTTGCCGAAACAGCTTTCGGGAGGGCAAAAGCAGCGGGTAGCTTTGGGTAGGGCGATGGCTCGAAATCCTGAAGTGTTTTTGATGGACGAACCGCTATCGAATCTTGATGCGAAATTGAGGGCGGAAACTCGATCGCAAATTGTGCAGTTACAGCGACAGTTGGGTACTACAACTATTTATGTAACTCACGACCAAACTGAAGCGATGACTATGGGCGATCGGATTGCTATCATGAATGCTGGCCAGCTTCAGCAAGTAGCTCAACCTCTCGAACTTTACAACAAGCCGGCTAATCTGTTTGTTGCTGAGTTTATCGGTTCTCCGCCGATGAATTTTTTGCCGGTGCAATTTACAGCCCCGCTGTTGATTTCTCACCCTCAGTTTCGCTTTACTTTACCCGATGTTTGGGCAAGAAGTCTACAACAATATGACGGGCGAGAACTTATTTTGGGCATCCGGCCGGAACATCTGAGCATTCACCCTCCTGCTACTAAAAATCTGTCGGTACAAGTGGAAATTGTCGAGGCTTTGGGACACGAAACTTATTTGCGGGTATGTTTGACGGATGCTCCGGCCGTGCGGATGCAGGTGCGGATTCCTCCTGAGCGATCGATCCGTGTTGGCGAGGAGCTTTGGCTGGCCGTCGCCCCTGACAAAATTCACTTGTTTGACCCCGATACCGAGTTGGCCATTTTTCCTCGTTAGGTCAAATCTACCCGATCGACCTTTGTGACCGATATCACAAATCACATACTTGCACTTCTTTCAAGTTGCTGTTATATTTATTTACATAAGCCTTACAAAAGTTAACGAAAGGAGTTCGCACTATGCAAGAACAAAAACGCAACGCTTGGAACTGGGGCTTCAGCGAAGGAGCTGAAAATTGGAACGGTCGTTTAGCAATGATTGGTTTCTCTGCCGCTGTGATTATCGAATTGGTTTCCGGTCAAGGCGTGCTTCGCTTTTGGGGCCTGATCTAATTTTCTAGTTAAGACTTTTGAGACAATGCAAAGCTTGGGAGTTCCATTGGGGACTCCCAAAATTTTGGCAGTATGATTTTGGCTTTCTCGATCGACCTGCTGCAAATAGCGCAGAAGTCCCGTGCCTTGAGCGGCACAGAATTTAAAAGCGATCGCTCAAAACCAAGGTGAGGGGTTCCACCCCAAAAGAGTGCGAATCACTCTTTTGGGTGATGCGAAACAAATACTCTACCGGATATATTCTTTCAAGATGCTGTTGCGGTTGGGATGGCGCAACTTCCGCAAGGCTTTAGCTTCGATTTGGCGAATCCGCTCGCGAGTGACGTTAAAGATTTGACCAATTTCCTCCAGGGTCTTCATCCGTCCGTCATCTAAGCCGTAACGCAGTCGCAGTACATCCCGTTCTCGGGGGCTGAGAGTATCCAAAACGCTTTCCAAGTCTTCCCTGAGCAAGTTTTTCGAGACTTGATCTTCTGGCGTTTCTCCGTCAGATTCAATAAAGTCTCCCAAACGAGAGTCTTCTTCTTTGCCGATCGGAGTTTCTAGGGAAATAGGCAACTGTGCGGATTTAGCGATGAAGCGCAACTTCTCGATCGTCATCTCCATTTTAGTAGCTATTTCTTCTTCCGTAGGCTTGCGGCCCATTTCCTGAGAAAGAAGTTTGGTAGTTTTCTTAATTCGCGAGATGGTTTCGTAAAGGTGAACTGGTAGGCGGATAGTGCGAGATTGGTCGGCGATTGCTCTAGTGATGGCTTGACGAATCCACCAAGTCGCGTAAGTTGAGAATTTATAACCTTTTTCGTGGTCAAATTTTTCAGCCGCCCGAATTAGGCCCAAAGAGCCTTCCTGAATTAAATCTTGAAAAGACAAACCGCGATTCATGTATTTTTTGGCGATCGACACCACCAAACGCAGGTTTGATTGCACCATTTTCTCCTTCGCCCGCCGTCCGACGTGGAGTCGGTGACGGAATGCAGGTAGTGCCATCTCTACAGCATTAGCCCATTCGTTGTCTTTGGGCTCGCGGTCTAACTCTTCCAGCAGTTTTTCTCGAACTCGCTCTAATTCCAGCAAATCTGCAATCTTGCGGGCGAGTTCAATTTCTTCATCGGCTCGCAGCAGCCGAATCCGACCGATTTCTTGCAGGTAAAGACGAATAGAGTCTTCAGTATAATGCTTTTTCTTTGCCTGAGCCCGACGGCGGGCTTTTGCGCCTTTGCCAGCTTTAGTGTCGTCTTCCTCAGATGGATTGTCTAGAAAATCTTCTCGATCGTCTTCTTCGTCGATAAAGAGTTCCAACTCGCTCTCAGGTAGAACGCTTTCGGCGTTCCGAAGCAACTCGATTGTTTCCATTTGGGGTGTGATTTTGGTTGCGAGTACGGTGTTAGCCTGGATCATGCCGCCTTCCTCATGCTCCTGAATTAAAGAATAAATAAACAGTGGAATAGTGTCTGTTTGTAGTTTAGACAACTTAGCCGGTATTGACATTCCCGCAGGAAGAAATAGTGGGATTTTCGGTGTGCTAATTGCATCTGTTACCGAAAATGCACCAGTTTTACGAGTCCAAGTTCGAGTTCAGGTTTGAAGCAGCCAGCGCATTCAATCATCGCCAACTTTAACGTCGCGATTTCGGATTGAGCGTGCGGCTTTTTCCTTCGCAGCAAGTTACCGCATCATCTGCGATACCTTGCTCAGAGAATCGAACCCAGAGGTGCGATCGATCGCACCTCAAAAAATACTGGCTTTTTTTACTGGATACTTCGATCTTTTACCCGTACCAGTTTTCCGGCGCGGAACCCTCTAACTTTTGTGTTCGAGGTGTCGAACTTTTGATTCGCCTGCTTTCACTGTGGTTGTTGTCAGACATCACAGTTGCACGGCAAGTTTTCGCCACCTTGGATGCGGGTCTGCTGCGTCAAACGCAACTTTCTCAGAGGGTCGAAGCACCAAACGGTGAGAATCGGATCTTGCAAAGACCTTTCCGATTGTAGCCTTTCTCACAAAAAATGGAAGTTGTTTTCCTTTTTTTGTCAAGGACTAGGAAACTCTGTCAGCATAGCTTGACAATGCGGATTCATGTCTGGCTCTGCTAAATCCTGAGAACGGCCCGCAAAAACTTGGGCACGATCGAACGGCGCTGTTTTCTGCGCCTATCTGGGTGAACGGCTGCGGCGTAGTTGGCCAGACAGTTAGCAGACAAATTTTGACTTGCCGGAATTGAGACCAATACAATCCGTGTAGATGCACCCATCTTTACCCTGTTTCCCTGAATTGAATCATACGAAATCTGCGATTGAATAAAGCTTGCGAGCTGCCGGTTGTAAGCCGGCAACTCTGGACGAGAGACCGACGATCACCCCAAATGAAGCGTTGCGGGTTTAGTAGTGCAACAGGGGCTTTCATTGTTAAGTTAGCTCAAATCTCAGAAATTGGGTTGAATTTTGACGTTAAATCACATTAAGTTCTTAACGTCACATTCTCATTTAAGCAGTTTGACACGAGTTTGTCGCGTCAGTGGCAAAAACCACCCGGATAAATTCTACTGACAGTTAACCCGCCGCGCAACTCCCGGCTGCAAATTTTCGAGAAAATTTGTTGGCTTTCGGCTCGCACTCGATCGCGATCGCACCTCAAAAGAAGCCACACAATTCGCCATCCCCCCGAAGCACAACTTCACGATTTCTTTAAATATATCCTGACACTGTGAAGATTGGATAAAGCCATGCAATCAATTTTAGGTAAAATTGCCGAATTGTCTTGAGGATGGCAAGCAGACAGAACAAAGCCTCCGCAGCAACCCCTGCACAGGAGGACGGAGGATAACTTCAAAAGAAAAAGAACTTACCCAGTTAGCGATGTGCTTGCTGTTGCAAGGCAAGACATAAGCTGCTGGATGCGGTGAAAGATGTTGAGCGGTAGGACGGCGGTGCGATGCTGCAATTTCTCCACTCGTTGATTTACAGCGGTGAGGACAAAAAGTCTTGGATATATGGGTGAATCAGGACTCTTCGTCCTGACGGCGAACTTAATTTAACCGCGAGACAAATTACTGCTGATTCCGCAGCCGAGGGTTAACAAATTCGTTTAATCCTTCTCCCACCAAAGACAGTCCCACTACCATTAAAGTCATCGCCAAACCGGGAAACAAAGCCGTCCACCAAATGCCGGTAGGTAGCGCATCTAAAGCTAAACGCAAGTCGTGTCCCCATTCCGGAGTTTGTTCGGGAAGCCCCAAGCCGAGAAACCCTAAACCTCCCAATGTTAAAATTGCATCCGCAGCGTTGAGCGCGAACAGCACCGGTACGCTCCCAATCACGTTCAGAAATAGGTAGCGGGAAAGGACTGTCCAGGTATCAGCACCCATTGCTCGCGCGGCTTCGACAAATAATTCAGTTTTGACGCTGGCGGTGTGATTCCTGACGACGCGGTAGTATTGAGGGATGTAGGAAATGCTCAGGGCGATCGCAGCATTGAATACTCCTTTTCCCACTACAAACGCCAGCGTCAAAGAAAGCAACAACCCCGGCAAAGTATAAATTGTATCCATTAAAAATAACAGCATTCGATCGAGCTTACCGCCCAAATAACCGCTAACCAAACCCAGCGGGACACCGATAAATAAACTCAAAGCCGTCGCTAAAATCACCACTTGCCAAGCAGCGCGAGAAGCAAACAGCGTGCGGGAAAAAACATCGTAGCCGCTGCGGGTAGTACCGAACCAATAATTCGCCGACGGCGGTTCGTGGATGGGGTTAATCAAAGCATCGGTAGGATTTTGCAGCCATCCCCAAGCTTGCATGGCTGGAGACAAGGCCGCTACCAATACAAATACGGCAGTTACTGTCAAACCCGCCCACATCATTTTCATTGACAGGCTTGACGGTGAGGCAAGGTTGAGAAATCGCGGCAGTCGGAGGCGGCTTTGAGTCATATAGAAGAAGGAAGTTCAGCAGCGAATTGTATCAGGGATTTAACGGATAGAAAGAAGAATTGTGGTAATTGCGATCGATCGATTTTAGACTTTTAGATTTTAGTAGGAGAAAGCCTAAAAAACCCGGAACAGTCGAAAATTCTCTCCCTTATGCGCTCAAGACTGGGCAAAAACCGGGCTTTTCAGGAAAATGCGGCCGTATCCCGCGCGCGGGATACGGCTAAAAAA
>JAUBOH010000031.1:0-28955 GCA_036700145.1 Microcoleus occultus BM001215366 | reverse complement strand
GATTTAAACTCCGTTCTGATCACAATCTGCCGACCTGAGTAAGGGCTTCAAACCCCTGCCCCGTCGGTGATTGCATCTCTAGGATCTAACTATCAATCTGGGACTCCCGACGCAGCGCTCAATCATCTCTAACCTTATTTACGGGCTGTTTTTGGCTTGATCGGAATTACTGACATGAGCTTTATTTATGCTCATAGTTTGCACAAGGACAATGAAGCTCGCGAAGAAGGAGTTGTCGGTGTCAGGGAATCTATTCAAGGCGCGATCGATCATTGGTGACATTTCAAGGGGCAACGAAATCGAAACATGGAAGAATTCGATATGAAGGAAAAACAAAAAATTCAAGGGAATGACGAATCTCAAACCCTCGATCGATCAATGATTAAATACAACTTAAATAGAACGGAGAGGGGGGGATTCGAACCCCCGAAGGGTGATAACACCCTTAACAGATTAGCAATCTGCCGCTTTCGACCACTCAGCCACCTCTCCAGATGACAGCAACTAAGCATAGCACATACGTTCAGCCTTTGGCAACCCCTAAACTCAAAAAATCCTCAATCCCTGACGCTGTATGAAAGGAAGAAGGCACCACACGGATTTTGACACGGATGTCAAAGGGAAGAAAAAAACTATTCCCGATGCCCGATGCCCAATGCTTTTAGGCCCAATGCCCGATCGGCTATTCCCCAAATCCCCTAGCCTTTAAGTGCTTTTCCCAACTAAAATTGGAACTCAGAAAAAATCTCTTAGTATACAAATATCCCAACCGATACAGCTTAGCCTTGCGATCGGCATCGATGTTAAAGTCCGTCGTCGTCACCCCAGCTTCAGTCACATCAATGTTAATCACCCTGCCTTTATCCATTTCCCGCTGGTGATAGCGGTCTCTTGCTTTCATCATCGTTCTGAACATCGCCGCCAGCATCGACAGCGGAGTATCAATCTTAACTTGACTCTCAATTCCACTATCAACTAATCGAAACCCAAAGGTAAACCAGCGAGGCACCGCAGGAGTCGAACCGACGGATTGTTTGTCATAAATCCACAGGGGAAAATTGCTAAGAATTCCCCCATCGACAATTAAGTCATTGCCCAGTTTTCCCGGTTCAAAAAACAGCGGAATACTCATCGACAACCGCACCGCTTCAGCTACGCTAAAATCTTCAGCGCTTTTGAGCTGCAACTGCTGGTACAAAGCATCGGAATCTGCCGATTCGCGACGCTGCAAGTCGTCCGGCAATACCAACATTTCACCGCGACTGAGGTTGGATATGACTAATTTTAATTCCCGGTCTTTTACCAGTTTTTTGACATCGGCAAAAGTGTGCAAGTGACCTTGACCTAGCGTTGTTTCCAACCACTGCCGGAAAGGTTGGGAAGAATATTCCCCCATCTGGCGGCTAATCGTGAGGAAAAGTAGCGTCCAAGCTGGAGATTGCAAGTCGTCTGCCGGGTCGCCATTTAAAATTAGAGGACTGTTTTTTTGGGTTAAAAATATGCTATAATCCAGTTGCCCCAACAAGTCTTCTAAGTCATCCATTGACAAGTCTGTTGCCAATACTGCAGCAGTAATTGCACCGGCAGAAGTGCCTGCCAATTTTCGCCAGCGGATACCCAAATCGTTGCAGCATCTGAGTGCTCCTAAAAACGCAACTCCCCGCACGCCGCCGCCTTCAAAAACACCGTCTGCATAGATTTGACCGTTTTCGTCGGGAGGGGGAAATTTGGTCAGAATTGTTTGTTTTTCGGTTGCGGAAACCCTGACACCTGGTTCTTGTAAAATTTCCTGCGGATACCACTTGCTCACTGGAAATACCTCGGAATGATTTTATATTGGAGATTTTAGAGTTGAAATTGAGATTTATAATTCTGGAGTTTTTTGAGATTCCATTGCTTCTTTGACGAGTTGTTGAATTTGCGATCGCACTTGTTCGTAGGCTACAGACGCACACCAAGGCCGGAGAGATAAAATAGTTGAAGTGGGAGTAATCTCAGCCACCAAACAAGTCGGGGCTGGATTGTCCAAAACTAGCGGATGAGATTCGACAACTTGTAATAACTCAGCCATAGTTGGACGGATCGGTCGATCGGCAATATCAATTTTTAAGTCTACCCGCCTCGTTCCCATTGCCGTGGTATTCTTCAGTGTACCGTTAAACAACTGATTATTCGGAACAATAATTTTTACATGATCGTCTGTCACCACGGTTGTGGAAAAAATCCCAATACTGTCCACCACTCCTTTCACCTCCCCACCTTCGATCGCATCTCCGACTTCAAAAGGCCGTAAACTAATCAACATTACCCCAGCAGCAAAGTGCGACAAAGTATTTTGCCACGCTAAACCAATCGCCAAACTCGCAGCCCCCACCACCGCAACCACGCTAGTAGTTTGAATGCCCAACTTACTCAAAGCCGCGACTACGCCGACTACCAAAATCGCAATTTCAGCAGCTTGAACTAAGAATTTCCGCAGCGTGGGTTCCGTGCGACTTAGAGCTCGGCGAGTCACGCGGCCCGCAAGGTCGATCGCAAATCGCGTAATTAACAAAATGCCGATCGCCCATAGCACTTGAGGTACAATTTGAAACCCCAATTCTACGAGTCTTTTCGAGAATTCTTGAGCTACTTGCAAAGCTTGAACTCTTTCTGTATCTAGCTGGGAATACAAGGTTTGGGCTATTGGTAGAAATGTGCTGATGGCTGTCATATCAATTGGGAATTGGGAATGGGAAATTGAGAATTGCAGTCTCAGTCTTATCGATAATTCCGAGAGTCCGACAGGGGTTGAAAACCCCTGTCTCATAGCGGAAGTCCTCTAAAAGAGGACTAAAGTCGATTATTTTATCCTTCAAACTCTTGAGTCGGTTTTAACCGACTTTTGCTATGAGGCGGGGGTTTAAACCCCTGCCGGACTGCCGGACTGTCGAGAGAGCTAAACTCATCTAAAAACAGTTAACAGTTTACTGCAACGCGAGGCAATCGGTGTTTGAAACCGCAGATGATTTCCCAAGAAATAGTTCCTAAAGTTGCAGCCCAATCGTCAGCACTAATTTTATTTTCCCCATCTTTGCCCAATAGCGTTACCACTTCGCCGACTTCTAAATCAGGAATATCAGTTACATCCAACATTAATTGATCCATCGTCACCGCTCCCACTTGCGGCACGAATTGACCCCTGATTAAAACCTGCATTTTATTAGAAAGATTGCGCGGAATCCCGTCTGCATAGCCGACACCAACTACAGCAATCTGCGTCTGTCGCCCAGCGACAAATTGATGACCGTAACTGACACCGGTTCCTGCTTCAATTGTTTTCACCTGCGTTACCCTAGCTTTTACCTGCATTGCGGGCTTTAAATCGACAATATTTTGCAAGTTAGGAGCTGGATAAAGACCGTAGGTAGCTAAACCGACTCGCACTAAATCGTAGTGCAAATCGGGGTCAGCCAGGGCGGCAGCAGAGTTTGCCAAGTGCAGGCGGCGGGGGTTAATTCCTGCTGTTTGGATTTGCTCGATCGCCCGTTTGAACCGCTGGTGCTGCTCTTTCATAACGGCGGTATCGGGACTGTCGGCTGTCGCCAAGTGAGAGTAAATGCTGGCTAATTTTAAATTTGGTAAACCGTTGACTAATTGCACAAACTCTGTTGCTTCCTGCCAGGGCGTACCCAAGCGAGACATTCCCGTATCTAAGTTAGCGTGAACCGGCAAAGATTGGTTGAGACCGACAAGAACTTCCGAAAAAATTAGGGCTTGTTTGGCAGTACAAATCGTGGGCTGCAAGTGCCATTGGGCGATCGCCTTTACCTGTTGGGCTGTATGAGTTGCCCCCAACAACAAAATCGGCGCTTCTATCCCAGCTTCTCGCAATTCAATTCCTTCGGGAATTGTCGCCACACCCAGCCAGCTAGCACCTGCTTGCAATGCTGTTTGACTGACTGCAACAGCACCGTGCCCGTAAGCATCCGCTTTCACAACTGCCATCAGTTCTGTGTGGGGAGATAAAAGATGTTTAAGCTGTTGTACATTGTGAGTTAAAGCTGCTAAATCGATTTCTACCCAAGCCCGCTGGCAAAGTCCGCCGTCACCTTCCCACAGCACTGTCTGGCGGGATTCTGGGGTCGTTGATTCTGCGGTTGTTTGTTCCCAACTCAACATTGTCGATCGCTCCTACTTGCTTGCACCATTAAAAACTGCTCGGAGATTTCACCCTCGGTTTTATTATAATTAAATTTTCTCTTTAATCAATGTTAACTGGTGTATCATAGCACCAAAAATACCCGGTAAAAACTATGGACGGACTGGCCTACCTGCATTTAGCTGAAACTTGGGAAACGCCTGCGGGTCAAACTCGATCGACAAACTCGAAAACGCACCCAAATTTAGCCTCGACTCCTTTACTCTTCTTTACGATCGCTCTCACAATTATAAATTTAGTCAATCCCGCACTCGCCATCAAAAAAGGCGATTCAGGCCCAGAAGTTGCCGAACTCCAGAAAACTCTGCAAGACGCAGGGTATTTTCGCAACAAGCCCACAGGATTTTACGGTTCTGTAACCCAGGCTGCTGTGAAAAATTTTCAAGCAGACAACAACCTGAAAGTAGACGGAATTGTCGGCCCTCAAACCTTGTCAGCCCTGAATGTTAAGCCGGAAGGCGCGAGCACTGACAATCAATCTGCGCGAAAAACCTCACCGGACTTAGCTCAATCTTCGCCATCTCCTAGCGCCACAGAAAACACAAACCAACTCGCAGATACAACTAAAAATCAGCCCAAAGAATCTCTATTTCAAGAACCATCTTTACCACCATTTAAAACAGAAACTCCTGCGAAAAGTCCCGAGAATCAAGAAAGTGAATCACAACCCAAAAGGCTAGTAAACCCTCCCGAAAATATTCAAGGCAAAATGACCTTGAAAAAAACCATTTACGGCAAAATATCGCCGAAATCCATAGTTTATTCGGGAGCGGGTTTGTTTTTTGCTCAAAACATGATGTATAGCCACACCATCACAGTTTACGACAGGAAGTTTAAATTAGTCAAGACTATTCCCGATCGAGTAAACTTGTCGAAGTTCGGCTTTTCTAAATTCAAAGGCAATTATCAAGGTTCTCCCGTAGAAGCAGCTTTTTCAACAGACGGCAAATATGCTTATGTATCCAACTATCAAATGTACGGTTCGGGATTTGACAATCCGGGGAGCGATCGGTGTTCTCCAGCGGCAAAACACGACCAAAGTTTCCTGTACCGCATCAATACCCAAACTTTGAAAATAGAAAACGTAATTCCTGTGGGTGCGGTTCCCAAATTCAATGCTGTTTCGCCTGACAATCGTTTCGCCCTCGCTACCAATTGGTGCAGTTGGGATTTGAGCGTAGTTGATATCAATAAAAACAGCGAAATCGAGCGGGTGAAATTAGGTGCTTATCCTCGCGGGATTGTTGTCACTCCCGACTCAAAAAGTGCCTACGTTGCTGTCATGGGTTCTTCGGATATTGCTAAAGTTAATCTCATAGACTTTTCGGTAGAATGGCTGCGAAATATTGGCAATGCGCCGCGTCATTTGACGATCGATCCTAATGGAAAGTATCTTTATGCCACTTTGAACGGTGAAGGGAATGTGGCAAAAGTTGACTTGAAAACTGGTGAGGTTGTGGATAGAGTTTCGACGGGAAGACAACCTCGCAGCATGACGATTTCTGGTGATGGTAAACTGCTTTATGTGGTTAACTATGCTTCTAATACTGTCAGCAAGGTGCGTGCGAGCGATCTGAAGGTGCTGCAAACGGTGAATGTGAACGCCAGCCCGATCGGCATTACTTACGATCCAGAAACTAATCAGGTTTGGGTGGCTTGCTATTCGGGGAGTATTATGGTGTTTCAAGATTGATTAGGGCGATCGGTGATTGAAACCTCAGAAAGAAGGACTAAAGTCCTCACTACGAACCGGTTTGTAGTGAGGACTTTAGTCCTCAGAATTAAGACTGTAGCAAACGTGACGATGCCTTTATAACCTGATTTGAGATCAATTACAAACTTTTTACACTAATTTTGTGCAAACTTATAAAAATACAATCGATGTCTTTACTACGGGGTACTAACTTACCTTTTCCAGTTAATAAATTTTGTCTAACAAGTTGTGGAAGATTAGGGCAAGGTTGAATTTTTATGTCTTCAAGTGGAGGAGAATAAATTTTAAAATCATCTCTATTACTTACCTGTTGTTTCAATTGATCGATGATACTTACATTTTGTCGATAATTCAAGTCAATAATTATTATTACACTACCTAAAGGTATTTCATTCAGCAAGAAATTGAGATTGGTTTGAACTGTAGATATATTATAAATTTCATTCAGACAATTTTGAAAAATGAAGATTTGGCTTTTTTTAATTGTTGTCTTGATTGAGTGAAGAGAATTAGATTCACATAAATCTAGGTAATTACTATTTAGTTGTAAATCTCCTGACCAATATTCCGGTATAACAAATTTTTCGGTAATATTTCTGCTTAAAGTCCATTCGTCAGAAGCAATATCATATACATTAACAGTTAATTTTTTAATATTTTGATGCTTATCTGATAAGAATTTACTTAAACCTACAATTTCTGGACATGGGCCTGCACCAAACAAGCATACTTCTAGTGTTTCATTTATGAACTTTTGAAATAAATTTTGACTATATATAATTTCTAAAATTTGAAAATTCATGTAAGCATAATGGGGATAATAACGAATTAAATAAACTGCTTGAATCGACGGTTCAGAATAGCTTACTTTAACCTGATTTGATCTATAAGAATACCACAATTGTTCTGCAGGTTTTTGTAATGATTGCAAATAGCTTTCAAATGTGCCGTGATTATTTTTATTATAAAAATCTGTAGAATTTTCTAATGCCTCTAAAATGCAATTGTACAATATTGTCTTTTTTGTCTTTTTGATTGGTCTTGCTATTTTAGTTTTAACAGTAATTTTCTGTGTAATTTGTCTATCTTGAACTTCATGATTAACAATTACATCTTGCAGATTTTCTCGCTGTGTATTTAGAGATTTAATCTCTTCTTTAAGCCGATCAACTTCTACAACAATCGACTTATATTCTGCTTCAATCGTTATTTTTGATTTAGTTTTGCTATCAATTGCTTGTACAAGTTCTCTCCTTTGATTTTTCAGACTTAAAATCTGAGTTTTAATGCTTTTTAAATTTTCGGTATGGCTGTGGGTATTTTTAAGTTCTCGTTCAGATTTCTTGGTTAAAACGAACGCACTACTAATGGTGCTAATTGTTGCTATACCGCCGATAATCGTGCTTTTAGTAACATCTTTTTCTACTACTAAACCTAACCCAAAAGCAATACTAAAACTTAATGTTCCTAGTAAGAATAAATTTTTCATAATTCGATTAGCCCCGATTTGATAGTATTGATGACATTTTATTTTATTTATTTTAAACTGGTTTTATAACTCTAAAAGTTAGATTGATTCTGGGTTCCACAGATTTTAAAGTTTTAGCGAGCTGATGTTGCCAGCAGTGCTGGGTTTCACCTTTCATCAACAGCAAACTACCATTAAGCAAATCAATATAAATTTTGTGGTATTTTGATATTTTATGTTTTAAGGAAAAGCGGCGACTTGCCCCAAAGCTAATTGAGGCTATAATAGGATTTTCACCTAATTCTGGCTCGTCATCGCTATGCCATGAAACGCTATCTTTACCGTGACGGTATAGATTGAGAAGAACGCTATTAAAAGTAACTTCTGATATCTCTTCAGCCTTTGATTTAATTATTTTTAGTGTGGGAGTCCAAGGCTCTGGATGCTGTTCGATGCCGGAATATGTATAGGATTTGCCTTCATCTCCATACCAACCTGTAAGTCTTGGTAAAGGTATCTTTTTTCCATAAAAATGAATAGTATCCTGTCTCCAGTTAACACTAGAATATAAATCTGAAAAAAAACGATCGCTCTCTTCAACACTAAAAAAATTGGGATAGAAGATAACTTCTCCATCAGTATCAAGAATTACTGTTTTTTGCAGATTTTTTTCTAAAAATTGCTCGCTGCTATCTAGCCGATCGTCCCAAAGTTTTATGTGATGATACATAATAATTGCCTCAAATCGAATCAATGAGTGTGCAATGATGATTTGGCTTGATTAGTGCGATCTTAACATCGATCTCAACTACCCGCAAACCCAAAAAACCGGGCTTTTGGCTGATTCTGTCAGCTTTAATCCAGTATTGTCGCAAAAAATCCGGTTTCTTACTACCCCTACGTATTTCGTATAATTTAAAAGAAGGACTGAAGTCCTCACTACGAACTTGTTTGATTTAAAAGAAGGACTGAAGTCCTCACTACGAACCTGTTTGTAGTAGGGACTTTAGTCCTCTAATTAAAGCCGCACAACATACTCAGAAGCTTTAGCAGGTACTTTGCCTTTTTTTGCCATCGCTTGGTAAATCATGGCTGCTACTTCTGCGCGAGTTGCTATTCGATTTGGCTGCAAAAGTGTGGGCTTCGGATGGTTGACAACAATCCCTGCTTCCGTCGCTGCTGCTACTTTGTCAACTGCCCATTTCGGTAATTTTTTCCTGTCTGTATAAACCTGTAAAGTTTTGCTTGCTTTCGCGGACGGTTTTAGGTTTAAACCGCTGGCTAAAGCTGCGATGACTTCGACGCGGGGAACTTCTTTGTCGGGACGGAACGCATTGTCTGGGTATCCTTTAAGATACCCTGTTTTGACGCTGTGATCGATCGCACTCTTCGCCGGACTCTTATCTTTTACGTCTTTAAAATCAACCGATTTTCGGATCGGTTCTTTGTCGGACATTCGCTCAATTAAGCGCGCTAGTTCGGCTCGCGTCATCGGTTCATCGGGACGAAATTTGCTGTCTGTTAAATCATCAAAGATTTTGCGATCGACTAAAGCTACAATGAACGGACGCGCCCAATATTTATCGGGAACATCGGAGAGTTTAACGGGCCCAACTTTGGGTTTAGCCGCTTTCGGTTTGGTAATGAGTGGAGGGGGGCTCGATCGCACAATTGGCTTTTGCGGAACAACGATCGTCCCCATTGGAGGAATTGGCGGTATAGTCGGCCCTAAAGGCGCAACAGGGGCGGTATCCGGTTCCGAGGGAACGATCGCTCTAGCGGGCGATTCCCTGCGGGATAGCTTCGCTTCACGCAAATCCGAACTCGGCGGCGCAGGCGTTAATATTCCCGGACTCGCGGGCGCGACAGCAGGTTGAGAAAAAACGGCTGGAAATTGCCAATTTCTGGCATTCAATCGATCGGGATTTCGGCCTGTTACCCAAAATAAAATTGCTCCCATCGTGCCGAAGGCCACCAAGATTGCAATCAATTCATCGAATCCTAGAGGGTTTCTTTCCCCTGACGGGGGTTGTGAAGAAGACATATTGTCACCTACATACCAATGTAGAAATTAAATCACATATTTTTTGGGTCTGGGGGAAACAGAGAGGGCTAAATCAACTATTCCAAAGTTCTTACTCTCAATACCTGCGGCGGCGTGGCATCGGGAGGGTAGATAAAATCAACTTTTATCGATCGAAGTTGCTGATTTTTGCAATCTCTTTCCTCAGCGTCTTCTGCCGCCCCCGGAAGAGCGACTCGGTTGACGAGAACTCCTGCCGCTACCAAAACTCGGACTGCGCCTTTGCTGCGGGGAAGTTTGCCTTGGCGATCGCCTCAAAGTGCTGCCGCCGTAACCCGAACCCGTCGATCGATTGGCCCCAGGCGCTGCAGGGCGTCTTGCTGGTACGTTCGAGGTGGGCGATCGCAAGCGGCCGGTCGTCCTTAAAACTTGACGGTTTCTCACCGCAGCAGGCGGGGCTTGGTAGCGAGTTTGATATTGGTTAACAGCTTGGACGTAAGTATTGCCATACCCGCCATATCCTCTCATAATCCCGGGCTGATAAAGAGGCGGCATATAATATCGCGGTGTAAATAACAAACTGCCGATCGCCTGACCGGCTATAGCCCCAGCAAACGGCGCCCAGAACCCAGATTGCTGTCTAACTACGACGGTTTGCGGCTGACCGGTTTGAGGATTAGGAACAGTTTCGGTAACGTTGTGAACGTAGTCTATTTTAAAATCTTCTGTCAAATGCAAAACCGCTTTATTGTTATCCAGATTTAGATAACTTTTCTTACCAGCCGATATTTCTTCATCCGTCAAGCGAGCCATTTGCAAATCCCTGCTGCGGTAAACCGGGGGAGTTCCCGGGGGAGTATTCAGCAACATCAAACTGTATTCGCCATCTCCATCATCGTAGGTAGCTTGCTGTACGGGATATTGGCCTTGAGCCAAGTTATTGTTTGCTGCAGGACGCACCGTGTTAATATTTCGATTTGCAGGAGTTGCAGCAGGAGTTGGAGCAGGATTTACAGGAGTTTGTGTGCTAACAGGAGAACCGCAGGCGGTTGCCGTCCACAAGAAAGTTAAAGTCATTAAATAAATTGTCAGTTTTCGCAGCATAAATAATAATTGGAAATTGGGAATTGGGAATTGGGCATTGGGCATCGGGCATCGGGCATTGGTAGCAAATAACAAATAACTAATAACTAATAACTAATTACTCCCTCCTTAAAGAGGAATTAGTTCTGGGAAGTTGACCAACACTTGATCGTTAGTAAGTTCGTCTCCCAACTGTGCGGGAGAAAAGTGAACTTGCACAGCTCGGAGCCTTTGTTGGTAATGTAAATTAATCAGTGCTTTTAAACCGACTTTCAGCGCGCTGATGTCAGCGAGGTCTGTTTCGAGGGCGGGAACTTCGCTTTCATAAGCGACTGTCAGCATCACCACAACATTTCTAGTTACCGGCAAAGATAAGGGAGAATTTTTATCGTAAACAGAGTCGGTATATTGAGGTTCGCTGAGATAGCGATCGGCTGAATCCGTGAAAAGTTCATCCACATAATCGCCGGCTTCGCCTTCCTCCCAAAAAACATCGCCTTCGTTGGCGGCTGCTTGCCAGTAGTTGTCGTACTGCAACAGGTGATTGCAAATTTCTACAAGACCTTCTCCTAAAACTGCTATGTCGCCATCGGCATCAATTGATTCTCTGGCGGTGTGGTTGAGAACTCCTAACAGCGGTGCAACTTCTTGCCCTGTTAGCTGAACGAACACGCGGCAAACTGCCAATCGAGTTTTACCTGTAAATTGATTGAATCGATCGCGCCAAGCATTCATAACCTATACTTGTAAATCTGTAGGGCTATATTTCCCACCTTAGCAGGCGATTTCAACTTTTGCCGTCTACCCTCAGATTGATATGAAGAGTATTTCTCGCGAACGAACTCAAAGCGTACTGTCTCGCTTTTAGTCATCTAATTTTAAAGTATCGATATCGAGTTAGATCAATTCCGGTTGCACTCCTGATTATTGTTGACTGTTGAGAGTTGACTGTTTGGAGTTATGGACATTTGGATATTTGAACATTTGAACAATACCGATGCAACCGGAAACGATATTAGTTACTTGCAGAAAGAACTTAGGCAGCAACCGGGTTCGATCGAGGAAAATACACAGGTTGCAGACAATCTATCGCTGGCGCTACAGCTTATTGTGTGCTATCGATTCATCTGTGATTGTTTGCGGAGCGCAGGGCGATCGCCACGATCGTCCATTGTGGGGTAGATAATTTAAATTCAAAAAACCTCCAATCGAACTCGATTGGAGGGAAGCTGAGCAAATACTTTGGTTGGAGATAACTATTTGACGATCGCGCTTTGGGTTGGTTCGATGGCAATAATTTCCTCACTCAACTCAGCAACTTGCACTCCCGGCAAATCCAGCTCGCCGCCCGGAGCTTCCGGGTGTTCGCGAACGGCTGCAACCGCATCTGCGATCGGATCGATCGGCTCTTCAAAAACCTCAAAATTATCGCTCATCGCAGCGCAAGCAGCAGAAGCGCGAAGGCCGGCGCGGTAGCTCATGTAGGCCGCACCAGAGCCCAAAACTCCAGCCAAACCCAGGAAACCGAGAGCTGCTGTCTTGTAGGATTTCCACGGATTCATTCGATCGCCGCCGCCGGAACCCAGGAGCGTTGTCCCAGATCCAGATTGAGCAGCCCCAGATTTGTTGTAGGAACAGGGGAAAGCAAATGCGACGTCACCTAGTGCGATGCTGCTGGCGATCGCGACGCTGGAAGCAATGCCAGCTAACACTTGAAACTTTTTCATGGTGCCTCGCCAAGTTTGTAAAGGATAATTAAAAAATTAATGGTAACAGCTCTTTACAAATCTATCAACTCGGAGCGCTGCCTTGCGTCACGGATCGATCACAACTCCCAACTATCGCCTCGCGCCATAAAAATTTCAAACGGCTTGTTTGAAAATCTGAAACCCTTGTTTGATAAGCGTTTTGACTAAAAACTAGGTAGAAGTTCAAGTCTTGTGAGCCAACATTTCGATCGCGCCAAAATTAGAAAATCTGAAGTGAGACAGTAGAAATTTTAATGACCGGGCGGCAAACACTTGATGACAAACTACTTTTAAGGCTACTTTTGAAAAGACTTGGCGATTGGAAAAACTCTTATTTTTATGACAGACAGCGGGAATCAAGGCATTGAGCGATCGCCTCATCGATTGTTGGTGACGGGCGGCGCTGGATTTATCGGCTCGAATTTTGTGCATCACTGGTGCAGCAGCTATCCGGGCGATCGAGTAGTCGTACTCGACGCTTTAACCTACGCCGGAAACAGACAAACCCTGGCAACATTGGAAGGAGGAGAAAATTTTCGGTTTGTGGAGGGGGATATTTGCGATCGTACCCTAGTCGATACCTTGCTCAAAGAAGAAAACATCGATACTGTCGCCCACTTTGCCGCAGAATCCCACGTTGACAGGTCAATTATCGGGCCCGCCGCCTTTGTTCAAACAAACGTTGTCGGAACCTTCACACTTTTAGAAGCCTTCCGCAAGCACTTAGAAACAATTGATGACGCGTCTCTCAAAGCACAAATGCGCTTCTTGCACGTTTCTACCGACGAAGTTTACGGCAGTCTCGGCCCCGACGACCCCGCATTTACCGAAACAACCGCCTACTCCCCCAACAGTCCCTACTCAGCCTCCAAAGCCGGCAGCGACCACCTCGCCCGCGCCTATTTCCACACCTACGGCGTCCCGACAATTATCACCAACTGTTCCAACAATTACGGGCCCTATCACTTCCCAGAAAAACTGATTCCATTAATGTGCATCAATATGCTATTGGGCAAACCGCTGCCAGTATACGGCGACGGTCAAAACGTGCGGGATTGGCTCTACGTGCTCGACCACTGCCGCGCTTTAGATGCCGTTATCCACCGGGGCCAGCCAGGGGAAACCTACAATGTGGGCGGCAACAACGAGGTAAAAAATCTCGATTTAGTCAAAATGCTGTGCCAGCTAATGGACGAATTAGCCTCGGATTTGCCCGCGCGTCCTTGCGAACAACTGATCGCATTTGTCAAAGACAGGGCCGGGCACGATCGGCGTTACGCGATCGATGCCAGCAAAATTAAAACAGAGTTAGGTTGGACTCCCTCAGTAACAGTTGAAGAAGGTTTGCGGCAAACTGTGGAATGGTACTTAGCCCATCGTCAGTGGTGGGAACCCCTGCTTTCGGAGGAATATCAAACCTACTACCGCAAGGTCTACTCTAATTAATCTGTTCTTGGACGCACGGGCCGCCAGAAACCGGAACCGATCGAAAAACCCGGTTTCCCAGCTCGATATTGCGTCCAGAACGGTTTCTGGGAGGCCTCCCAGCTTGATATTTAAACAAACGGCACAGAAACCGGGTTTGATCGAGGAAAATCTTTCATTTCAGGCGATCGATTAGAGTTAAAAAA
The DNA here is from genome assembly GCA_036700145.1 of Microcoleus occultus BM001215366. GTDB lineage: Bacteria > Cyanobacteriota > Cyanobacteriia > Cyanobacteriales > Microcoleaceae > Microcoleus. The sequence continues at coordinate 15,087 of JAUBOH010000031.1, read as the reverse complement.
ACCAGTTTCTTTGGTCTTTGGGCCTAACTTCCGATTTAATTAGGTGAAGTTCAATATCACAAGCATTCTACTTTGTCAATGTTTGTAAAGATTCGGTTAACAATCATCGCAAACGCATAAATTTCAGTGTTTGTGGCTGATAATTTCTATAGAGTTACAAAATTAAGCATTTCAGAAGCTTTTACTAAAAACAGAAAGCAGCAATGACCGAAACCAACTGGCTCAAACAAGTCCAAGAACCTAAATACTGGCTGTTAGGCATCGCCTCCGGTTTGATTGCCCTGCACCTGACTCTGACTTCCAGAACAAACGACACTGACCTATTCGGCACAATGTTACTGTTTTGGGGAGTCGTGTCATTTCTAATTTGGGAAAGGCACGAATCCTTAACTTTTGAAAGCGGAGTTTTCAGCAGCTTCTTTGGCGCATCGCTAATTACTTTAATATTGCTCAAAAGTTCGTCGATATCTGGATACGACTTTTTTATCAGAGCAACGCCTTTTTTGTCTGGAATCAGTCTCGCAATGCTTGCTTCTGGCACAAAAGGACTGAAACAATATTGGCAGGAACTTCTAATTCTTGGCTACACAGCTATCCCTCCCGGAGCGATCGGAGTATTCGTTGATGTAGCCCTATTAACAGCCAAATTTTCAGCTTTCATCCTGCACTATCTAGGATTTGAAGTTGTGCGACAAGGGGTTTTTCTCATCCTGGAAAAGGGCAGCGTGGAAGTGTATCACGGCTGTTCGGGGGTGAATGCGATTCTACAATTGTTAGGACTCGCTGTGGTTTTCTTGCTGATGTTTCCGACAACGGTGGGTCAGAAAATTGTATTGCCAATAGTGGCAATACTTATTGCATTTGTAGTGAATGCCGCGCGAGTTGCTCTCATGGCCTTGCTGGTATCGCTATCTCAACCCGCAGCATTTAAATACTGGCACGAAGGAAATGGTTCGGTAATCTTTTCGATGATTGCTGTATTTATTTTCGGATTATTCTGCTGGTTTGCAATTTTGAAAGACGAACCGCAAAACAAGGAAAAACAGAATTGCTAATGGCTATTACCTATTGGAAACCAGGGAGGATTTCCCTGTTGGCTGTTACTTTGGGAGGGATTTTGTTCGTTGCCGGAAAAATAGTTTTCTATCCATCAGCAAGCAACAGTCTGGCAACCAAGTTTGACTTTCCCCCGGAGGTGCCTCTAGCAGACTGGAAACTGCAGGAGAGCGCGCCGCTGAAAATTAGCGACAATTCAGAATTCAAAGCTGCCCGGAAATATAAATATCAAAAAAATAGCGTTGCTCTAGAAATAGAGATGCGTTATGCGGTAGACACCATTGGCGATGTGGAAAGCATGATGAAGGGAAATACTGTTCTCAAGTCGTCTCCTGGTAAACTAGCATTAGCAAGCACTCAAGGCGCGGGGTTTCACGGAATTTTGCAACAGCAAAATAGACTGTATTTGAGTTCGTGTATCAATCCTCGCGGCGGTGCTACAGTCACTTCCCAACAGTTTAGATACAATCGAAATACTAGCGATTGGCAGCCGAACCGCATTCTGTTTTGGCTGCTGGGTAGGGGAAATATTCAAGACCGGCGCTGCTTGTGGACTCAGATGTCTGTGCCTTTGGATAAAACAACTCCAGAAGATGCCCAAAAAATTATAGAGAATGCTTGGGTTTCTTGGTATGGGTGGTGGCAGCCGCGATTTCCCGAACCTTGAGTCGGGTCAGTCGATTTTAGATTTTCCATTTTCGATTTTAGATTTACTCCACAGATGAATCTGGAAGCTTGAACAAGAGTCTAAAATTTTTGACTGTCCGCGACGAGTGTACGTGGCACGGTGTCCGTTTTTGGGCGGGGTCAAGAGAGATTTTTCAAAAGCAACAATTGTGATTATTTTATGAATGACGTACAAGGCGAGCAAGGTTTTTCTATCTACAGGCTGCGTTGGATTGGCTACGGTCTATTAATTCTGTCTTTATTAGATACGATCGCAGTTCTGATACCAGCAAATTTTGGCAATCGCGTCTGGGAATTGCAGACGATTGGCGCTGTAGTGGAACGGGTGCCTGTTCCTCTACTAGCAATGGCGCTGATATTTTTTGGAGAGGGGTACGATCGCAGACGTTTGGAAGACCTTTTTTTGAAGGTTTTGTCTTGGGTGTGTCTGCTGCTGGCCCTGGTTTTTCTGTTGATGTTACCTTTGGGAATTTTTGGCACTATCTACGTCAACAACCAAAACAACAAACAAATTACTACTCAAGCAAACCAACAATTAGCTCAGTTGCAGCAGGTGGAAGAACGGCTGAATAAGGGTACTCCTGAAGATTTAAAGAATTTGGCGGGGGAACTTACCCGTTTGGGGGTACAAGCGGATACCCAAAACCCGCAGCAATTGAAAGACCAAATTCTTTCGAGAATTACTCCGGCTAAGGAACGGCTGCAGACTCAAAGCGCTGCGGTTCAGTCCAATCAGCGCTTGGGGTTATTTAAAAATGCTGTTAAGTGGCTGCTGGGCGCGCTGATTTCTAGTGTTTTGTTTTTTACGATCTGGCGCGGTACTGACTGGGCTCGGTAAACAATTGACAGTTGACAGTTGACAGTTGACAGAGGTCGCATGAAGTTTTGAGGATGGGGATTTACACCCCACCCTCAGTTAGTAAGGTGCACAATGCGCACCCTACAAAATTAAGAATTTAGGTGCTGACTGATGATATTTTCGAGTTTGTTGGCCTGAATGTGCGCAATGCGCACCCTACGAATTTAAGAATTTAGGTGTTGACTGAATGTGCGCAATGTGCACCCTAAAAAGTTAGCAATTTAGGTGCTGATTGATGGTATTTTCGAGTTTATCGGCAATCCCTTCTACCCAGTTTTCATCTTGTTTGGTGTAGCTGCGGGGCGCGTTAGCACCTAAGATTAAAACGCCTTGGGTTCCCAGCGGCTGACAGATGACTCCTTGGGTATTTTCTGGCAAATAGTCAAATTCAATTTTGCCGGGATAAATATTGAGATTTACTAAATAAATTGGTTTGTTTTTGTCTAGAACTCGCTGCAATATCGGCCCTGGTTTGACTTCGGGATTGATCCCTAAAATGCCGCGCCTCAACAGGACTTTTCCTTGATACAAAATGACGATCGACCTTGTGGCGGTATTTGTCAGCAGCAAACGCGACGCCCAAGCTAATTCTATTTTGACAGCTTCGGGCAAATCCGGCGCCAGCTCAAATCCTTCAGAGCCGATAAGCTGTACGGAATCGGGCGATCGCGCTTGCACCTGCTGCCACAGCAAACCTGTTAAAATCAGCAAAGCGCTGATAATTACTCCCAAAGCGTCCGATCGAGCTTGAGAATCTGTAATTTGCTCTGTCAGCAAGCGGTTGACCATCAGCAGCGTACCTGCTAACCCTCCCGCCACTAAGGGCAATTGTCGCAAAACTTTATTTGGATCTGATTTTGTCATTTGTCATTAGTGAGCATTAAGGTTCGTAGTGCGGACTTCAGTCCGCAGAATAAAAGCGGACTGAAGTCCGCACTACGAACCGAACCGTTTTTGTTATGGTAATTGATCGGACATCATATCATTAGTCATTTAGGCATGACGCACTCGCCCCCAAGAAACCGGGTTTTTTACCCAGATTGAGGGTTTTAACCAAGTATTTTGGTTGAAAAACCCGGTTTCTGGATACCCATGCTTAATTTCTATAAATTGGTAGTTGGTATTTAATAACTGCCAACTGTCAACTGTCCCAGGTCAACCGACTTCGCCAATTTCGACAATTCGCTGGAATAGATAGCCGGTACCGCGGGCGGTGAGAATTAATTCGGGATTGCTGGGGTCGTCTTCCAACTTGGCCCTAAGCCGGGAGATGTGAACGTCCACGACGCGGGTGTCTACGTGGCGTTCTGGGGTGTATCCCCAGACTTCCTGCAAAATTTCCGATCGCGAAAAAGGCTCTCCCGATCGGCTGACAAGCAGTTCTAACAAGCTAAATTCCATGCCCGTGAGCCGAATTCGTTCGTCGCCTTTGTACACTTGGCGCTTGTTGGTATCAATCCTAATATTGGTGACGTGGATGACTCCCGAACTGGGAATCCCCGATGCGCCGTTTTTGTCAACCCGGCGCAGTACGGAACGGATGCGGGCTTCGAGTTCTTTGGGAGAGAAAGGTTTGACGACGTAATCGTCGGCGCCTAATTCTAAACCGGTGATGCGATCGGCGACATCTCCCAAAGCGGTTAACATGATGATCGGAACGTCTGACTCTTTTCGCAACTCCTGACAAACGCCGTAACCGTCGAGCTTCGGCATCATCACGTCCAAAACCACTAAGTCGGGTTCGGTGTTGCGAAATGTTTCGAGAGCTTCTTCGCCGTCAGCAGCGGTGACGACATCGTAGCCAATCATGGAAAGGCGAGTCTCCAGGATGCGCCGGATACTGGCTTCGTCATCGACTACCAGAATTTTTTCTTTATGATTTTCCAATTTACCGAGCACTCCTTAAGTTACATTTCAGATAATGTTATTTTTTTTCACCCTATCATAGAAGACACAAACTGATTGGCAGAAGTGCGATCGGTCTGAAAGCTTGATAATTGCTTTTACTCAGACTTTTTCAAATGTTAAGGTTGACTATTTATCATAGTAAACAATGCCTAAGCCTCGAATACAATATATTTGTCGGGAATGCGGCTATGATTCACCGCAATATTTTGGCAGGTGTCCTAGCTGTCACAAGTGGGATTCTTTTGACGAGCAGGTAGAACAACATACTGCTGGTGCGCCGCGGGCTGGTTTAACTGGGGTGACAACTAAGGCAGCGGGCGGTTCGCTTCCTGATAAGTCAAAGGGTCAACCAAAGGTATCTTTTAAATTATCGCAGGTTTCTGACCAAACTCAGTCTCGCTGGCCTTCTGGCTACGGGGAGTTCGATCGAGTTTTGGGAGGCGGGATTGTTCCGGGCTCCCTGGTGTTGATTGGCGGGGAACCGGGAATCGGGAAATCGACTCTGCTGTTGCAGGTGGCGAATATGATGGCGCGCCACGATCGGATACTGTATGTGAGTGCGGAGGAGTCTGGCCAGCAGGTGAAGTTGCGATCGCAGCGTTTGGGCGTGGCTAATCCGGTTAATTTGTCAAGCAATGGCGCAGATAAATCTGGCAGCAACGGGGAAGCTAAAACGGATTTCCAGGACAATTCAGCGGACAATTTCTATTTGCTTCCTGAGACGGATTTAGAAGTTATTTTGCGGGAGTTGGAAGCGCTAAAACCAAGTGTGGCGGTGATTGACAGCATCCAAACTATTTATTTTGGTAGCCTAACATCGGCTCCGGGTTCGGTGGCTCAGGTGCGGGAATGTACGTCTGCTTTGATGCAGGTTGCGAAAAGGGAAAATATTACTTTATTTCTGGTTGGTCACGTTACTAAGGATGGATCTTTGGCGGGGCCTAGGGTTTTGGAACATTTGGTAGATACTGTACTTTATTTTGAGGGCGATCGTTTTGCTTCTCATCGGCTTTTGCGATCGATGAAAAACCGTTTTGGCGCTACTCATGAAATCGGTGTTTTTGAGATGGTAGCAAACGGTTTGCGAGAGGTAGATAATCCGTCGGAGTTATTTTTGGGTAATAAAGATGAGTTTTCGCCCGGTACTTCGACGACTGTTGCTTGCGAAGGAACTCGACCGATTTTAGTAGAAATTCAGGCGTTAGTCAGTCCTGCGAGTTTCGGTTCGCCGCGCCGTTCTACTACGGGTGTTGATAACAGCAGATTGCAGCAAATTCTCGCTGTTTTGGAAAAAAGAGTCGGGATTCCTTTGTCGAAATTAGATGTGATTGTGGCGTCGGTGGGCGGGTTGAAGGTGGAGGAACCGGCGGCGGATTTGGGAGTGGCGATCGCGATTGTGGCCAGTTTTCGCGATCGGGTGATTGATGCACGCACGGTTTTGCTCGGAGAAGTCGGTTTGGGAGGACAAGTACGCCCTGTTTCGCAATTAGAACTGCGGCTGAGAGAAGCAGCGAAATTGGGTTTCAAAAGGGCAATTATTCCTAAGAATCAAGCGGTGCCAGATTTGGGGATGGAAATTATTCCGGTGGCTAAAGTGATTGATGCAATTATTGCAGCGATTCCGGCTACTCCGGCTCAGTTACAGTCTGGTGATATGGAATTGCCGTCTACTGATTTAGAGGAGGAGGATTTGTCTAATTGAGTTATAATGGTGATGTTGGAAATTGATAATAAGGAGGCACGAATTATGTATCAAGTAGACATTGTTGAGGCAAAAGAAAAGCTTTTGAAATTAATCGAAGCGGCAATCAGAGGCGAAGAAGTTGCGATTACTCAAGATAACCAACCTGTTGTAAAATTGGTAGTAATTCCCAGACAAGCTAAACCCAATCGACAAGCAGGAAGTGCGAAAGGAATGGTTTGGATGTCCGATGATTTTGACGCACCGCTAGAAGAGTTTAAGGAGTACATGGAATGAGGTTGTTGTTGGATACTCATGCCTAACCACGATCGAACCAAAAAAATATCGTTGTTTAGTAGCAAACACTATGAGACGATTGCGAATAACCACACTTATTTAAGGGATAGTTATGGCAGTCGTAACACTCTATCACGGTACAGATATTGAGAGTGCATTGGATATTCTGAATAACGGGTTAAACGGATCTCGCTTGCTAGCTTTGCAAACTCAGCCTGTACAATTAGGTTGCGGTTGGTATGCTGCATTCGATCCAGAAGTGGCCTGGTTCTTTGCTACCCTAGCACCTGGTTTAGAGGCTTTAGGCTGCACAGTTATTGAAATGTCTTTGCCTGTGGTAGAATTAAACTATCTGTTGGATCGAGAACAAGCTATAATTCAACCAATTGCCAATGTTATGTTTGCCGCACAGCAAATATGGTTTTCAATTAATGCCTTTGACTTTTTAAATGAAAAAGCTGAGTTTCAACCTTACCAGGAAGCTGGATAAATGAAAAAAAATTACAATTTGAAGGATTTAACAATTCGTTATACAAATCGTCCAACTACAGATAATGGCATTACTGCACATACTCATACTGTGTTGTTCGCTCGCCCGCTTACACTTGAAGAACAGCAACAATTTACACAAAGATTAAAGATTGTTTGCGAAACCTTTGATTCATCACCAAGTTTAGATAATAACTTTTTAGCTAAGCCTAATGTGACATTTATTGCTCCTAACCTAGCACATTACAAAGTGAATCAACGCATTTTGGCAGGTGGGAAGGATGAGCTCTTTGCTAGGTTAGCTGCATTCAGTCAAGAGGTTGCAACTATTGCTGAACATGATGGCAATCCTGTCTTTAGCAAACTAGGAAATTTAAAGCAACTGCAAAAGTGGGCGCAGTCACAGATTGACAATACTGCACAACCAGAAGTTAGACCAGATATTGCAATTACAGTGTTGCAGTTAATTGATGAAGTGGCAAAGTTGCAAAACACAATCAAGGAATTAGAAAGTAAATCAAAAACTGGGTAATATTGTAAAAAATTAGATATAAGAATCATGAAAGCCTACGAGTTTCCAGCAAAAGTCACAGATGAAGGGAAAATAGAATTTCCCGATACTCTCTTAAAATACTTGGCAGCTAACCAAGAAGTCCGAGTTATTGTTCTGGTGCAAGAACCAACTGACATAGAAGAGGAAAACGCTGCTTGGCAGATCCTTGCTGCTGAGCAATTATTGGCTGGCTACAGCGAGGAAGATGCTATCTACGACAATATTTGAAATATGCCAAATTATCAATCAGGAGAAGTTCTCTTACTGGCACTACCTTTTGCTGATGTAACAACATCAAAACTCCGTCCTGTGCTGGTACTTCTGGATACAGAAGATGAAGATATTGTTGTTGCACGAGTGACAAGTCAAACAACTAGGACTGTTTTTGATGTTGAGATTGTAGAATGGGAGCAGGCAGGTTTGTTGCGATCCTCAGTGGTTCGGCTGCATAAGGTGAACACAATAGAAAAGCGTTTGGTCAATCGTCGATTGGGAATTTTAACCGCTAGCGACTGGACGCAAGTTAGAGAAAGAATTCAACAAATCTGGTCTTCTATTTGAGCGAGGTGGTTGAAAAAATAGTTAGTTAATTTTCCAAGTTTTTGAGGTGCATTTTCACTAAAACATGAAAAAATCAAAAAGACGGAAAAATCAGTGGAAAAATGAACTAAACGACATCATTCGAGGTGCATCGGGCGGTTTTTTATTCGGAATTCCGCTGCTTTATACGATGGAGGTTTGGTGGATTGGTTCGCACAGTAAACCGATCGAAATGTTGAGTGCGATCGCAACTACTTTTGCAGTGGTTTTCTTGCTGATTCGCACTGAAGGTTTCCGCAAAACTAAGGACATCCGCTGGCGAGATGCTGCAAAGGATTCTGTAGAAGCGATCGCCATTGGCATTGTTGGTGCCGCCTTTGTCCTGTTTTTGCTGCAAGAAATTACGCCGGATACTCCTTTGGATGAAACTTTGGGAAAAATTATCTTTGAAGGGCTGCCTTTTTCTTTGGGAGTGGCCCTGGCGAGCGGTTTTTTGAGTGGCGATCGCTATCAAAGTTCAGACAGCGAACAAGAACCTAACATTAATCCGACTTTAGCAGATATCGGCGCTACTTTAATCGGCGCTGTAATTATTGCTTTCAACATCGCCCCGACTGATGAAGTTCCGATGTTGGCCGCTGCGATTTCGCCGCCTTGGCAATTGGCAATTATCGCCGCTTCCCTGCTAATTTCCTACTGTATTGTATTTGCAGCCGGCTTTACCGCTCAAGCAAAACGCCAGCAGCAGCAGGGAATTTTTCAGCATCCCTTCAGCGAAACTGTGATGGCTTATTTGGTGTCGCTGGTGGCTTCTGCTTTTATGCTGTTTTTCTTCCACAAACTCAGTTTTAACGAGCCGTGGTCGATTTGGTTGAGCTATACGTTAGTATTGGGATTGCCGGCAACAGTTGGCGGTGCTGCGGGGAGGTTAGCGGTATGACGGAAAGTAACGAAGAGCAATCTAAAAGAACTCCTGCTGAATGGGTGACATTTGCGATCGCCTCCTTCATCCTCGCGACTCTAGTCGGACTCGTAATCTACAGTTGGCTGACAAAAAAGCAGGAACCTCCGATTATTTCTGTCAGTCGCAACACGCCTATTCGGGAAGAAAAAGGACAATTTTACGTGCCGTTTGCGGTTGCTAATACTGGTGGCGAAACGGCAGAATCCGTGCAAATTATTGCCGAATTGCGCGTCAAGGGCGAAGTTGTAGAATCGGGAGATTTGCAAATTGATTTTTTGTCCAGCGGCGAAACAGAAGCAGGAGCTTTTATTTTCAGCCGCGATCCGCGTCAAGGTGAATTAATCGTGCGATCGAGCAGTTATCTATTACCTTAACCAAGTTTTTCAATATGGACTCTCACATTCAATCATATCTGCGCTTTGCCGCCAGCAGCCAGCGCGATATCGAACAAATCGGCCCATTCCTCGCCACCTTCAGCCGCAGTAGCGCTAACCCATTTCTCAACTACGCCATTCCCGACAACAGCGCCGCACCATCGGAGGCCGATGTAGCCGCCCTAATTTCGGCCTACGAAGGGCGCGGGCTTGCGCCTAGGCTGGAGTACGTCGCGCGGCTCGCACCGCTGGTAGAGCCGGTATTAACCGCCGCTGGGTTCATTGTTGAAGGCTATTTCCCGGTGATGGTGTGTACTCCCGGCGCCGAAAAAGCTCTCCCCCTCCCGGAGAATATCGAGCTCGTGGTGCCAACTTCTGACAGCGAACTCCTGGATACCGTCACTGTCCAACATGAGGCTTACGGCGAATCTGCGCCAAGCTGCGAGGATGTCGATCGCCTGCGCGAGAGTTTGACAATGGGCTCGATCGCGGTTTTGGCGCGCGACGCCACCACGGGGGAACCCGCAGGGGCGGGACAGTTGACGGTACCGGGGGAGATGACAACCGAGATTGCGGGGATTGGCGTGCGCCCGTCCTTCCGCCGCCGGGGTATCGCCGGAGCCCTCACCGCGCGGTTGCTGCGCGAGGCTTTCGCGGCGGGTGTTTCTGTGGCTTTTCTCACGCCGGGACATGATGAGGAAGCGCGCATTTACAGCCGTGCTGGTTTTGTCCCGGTTGGTGAAATTTTGCATATTTCCCGATCGACCGTTGAAGTACGTTTGTAGTGAGGAATGCAAGTCCTTCACTGATTTAATAAGGACTAAAGTCCTCACTACAAACAAATTTATAAATGGTTTTAAATTGTTATATCCTACCGCTTTCCCGCATCGTTTTCCCACTTCCAAACACAGCTAGAAATCAAATTTGTGCAGACATGAGCCGTAATTGGTACTAACAAATTGCCAGTAGCTAAAACACTGTAACCCAACAGCAATCCCACAGCCGTTGCCCAAACAGCATAAGGCCACTGATCCATTCCTCCCAAGTGCAGAATGCCGAAACAAAAACTCGACAATACTAAACCGGTTGCATTCAATCCCAAAGCCGAAAGCATTACGCCTCGAAATAGCAATTCTTCGCTAAGTCCGGGTAGAAGTCCCAGCCAGATTAAATCCGGCCAAAATAAGGGTTTGAGGACTACTTCTAAGTAAACATCAGCACTCCGGCGATAACCGGGCCAGATGTGATAGACGATCGCACTTGCGCCTGTAATTGCCAGTCCGATCGCACATCCTTTGAGCAAGTCCATTACTATTAATTTGACTGGCAAAAGCGATACCGATCCAAATAGCAACCACAATTTAGCTACCGCCAGCAACATAATTGCTGTCACGCCCATTGCTACTAAAACTTGGGTGCGCGTCAAGGGTTCAATTTCAGGATTTTCGGGAAGTTTTTCTGCCACTTAATCAATTTTAGATTTTAGGTTTTAGATTTTAGATTTGTTTAGTTGAGTCTGACAAATACCGCAGTGGGGAGATGTCTGCACTCAAGGAAGCTGGACTGATGCCGGTGCGTAAAGCGACCAAGACTCCGATCGCCTCTAAATATGAGTTTACCTGCAAAGCTTTGATTCCGAGTTTTTCTGGAGTAGCCTGCATCTGGGTTTTGTTGTCCCCGACAGCGATGATTTGTACGGACGACGATCGCCCGCTCAAACTCAGAATAGCACTACCGCCGCAGGCTGTAGCCGGTATGACCACCGCATCGACTCGATCGGCAGTAATTGATAATTGGCTGTTTTCCTGGGCTTTCTGGACTGTAAACTGGGGGGCTTTGCTGAGCCCTGCGAGCACGCAGGATAGGAAAGTATACCCGATTTCTTCAGCAGCCGATCGCGGTGACAGATGCGGATCGAGGGGTAGTGGCGAAAGCGCGGGGGCGTGGGCACAGGGAATTTTAAATGTTCTGACAATCAGGTGACTGATGACAGCTTCCGCGCCCGCGAGGGGGTCAACTCCTTTGCCGCGGCGGTAGTTTGCGAGGGCGAGAGTGCCTTCATCGTCGGGAAATCTGGCCACAACGGCGATCGCCTCGACTTTTGCTTGGGTAATTAATTTTTCGGCGGCGCGTAATAAACTGTCGGGATTGGCGATCGTCCCCCAAGATGCCCCTGATTCTGACATTCGCAATTCTACATTCAGGGGGCGATCGGTTAAAACACAATCAGTTATGTTCAAGCCCAATGTAGCTCTAGCAGCATCAGCCGCTTGCAAGTGGCGCAACTGCAAGTCTGGTTCGATGCCAGAATCGAGGATTAAGCCAATGCGATTTTGATGTACTGGTTGCAGACCCCAGCATCCGGCAGCAAATTTGTCAAGGGCGTAACCTTCGACGTAGAGGGCGTTAGGTATCGGCCAATAAAGTTGAGCGCCGTTGAGGACGTTGGGGTGAGTAATCAGGGTATCTGAAATTTGGGCGATCGCCCTAGCCACAGGTAGCGCATCTCCTGCAAACCCACCAATCGAGGCTCCAACGCCTGTAGGGACTATCAAAACCACTGTTAAAGGGCGGGGCGTCACGCTGCTGCGGGGGATGCTTCCACGAGCACGTAGCCTTCTACCAGAGCCTTTTGCCGAGCGACATCCACGTCTGTGACAGCCCAGCGGAGGGGTTCGCCGTGCTTTTGCAGTTCAATTTCAATGGCCGAGTGCAGTTCTTCGGCGGTGTCGTGGAGGTGAACTTCTGCGGAAATGAAATGGGTGGTCATCTGGCGATCCATAATGGTTTTACCGCGATCGGTACTGTTGTCTATTTTAACTTAATTCTAGGATTTCCCGAACTGGCGATCGTACACAATGTCTTCTTTTTCGGTTTCTATCTTCAAGTTCGATCGGGCATAAGAAACACAAAGCAACACATAACCTTCTTTCTGAAGTTCGGGACTAACGCCCATGCAATCAACTTGCTCAACTTCACCCTCAATAACTTTAGCAGCGCAAGTAGTACAAACTCCTGCATTGCAAGAGCTCGGCAACTCAATCCCCGCAGCGTTCGCCGCCCGCAGAATTTGTTTGTCTTCCGGCACTTCTACAGTATAGGTGCTGCCTTGGTGGAGAAATTCAACAGTGTAAGTCTTAGACATATTTCGATTATTGGCTTTAATTCCCAATTGGAATTTACGCTAGATTTGCAAACAAAGCAAAAATAATTGTACCGCTGTTGGTGACTTTGTGCAAATTTGCAAAATTTATAGGAGTTACGCATGGGGGTCTAGAAACCGGGTTTTTTACGAAAATATTTCATTGTAGCCCGCAGATAAGCGTAAAAACCCGGTTTCTTGCATGAATTAGGCAACATATGAATTTAACCCAACAACTCATCAACCGCAACACTAAAACCCAGCAGCACTAACTGAGTGCTGATTATGTCACCGGAATTAAATGCTAACTTTTGAGTTTGAGTCATTATCATTATCCAACGACTTTCTGGAAAAACAATCCAAACTTCCAGACAACCAGAATCTAAATACTCTTGTGCTTTCAGAAAAACATCTTCTGCAATATCAGTCGGAGAAACTATTTCAGCAACTAACAGCGGGCTTTGAGGCAAAGTAGGAACATCGCCATATTGTGATACTAATTCAGGTGTAAGATAAGCCACATCCGGTCGTCGCACTCGATGGTTAGTACGACAAGGAACTTCCGTATAAACTTCGCCACCTTGTCCGCTAGAATCTTTGTAACTTCTCCAAGAATAATCTAGTCTAGATTGGATTCGACTGTGTTTTACTGTCATGCCATTTTTCTCCTCAATTTGCCCGTCCACCCATTCCATATCGTCGGGCGGACTGGCTATAAAGTCTTCTAGAGAAACATTTTCTGATAAAACGGCTGCCATTACCATAGCCATTTACTCCCTTTTGCAGAATTTACTCATATTGTAGCAATCTTTGGTAATGGGTAATTGGGAATTGGAACTAACAAATCACCTATGCCCTATGCCCTATGCCCCATGCCCCATTCCCAATTTAATCAATATCAATTTGATTGGGAGGCTTTGGTTGATTTTGCTTGTCATCTTTTAAAGTTTTGCGCCCAGATGAAACATAATCCTTATACAAATCTACAAACATCTTTGTCAACTGCTGCAAAGAAAGTTGTTCCCCATTGATTTGAGCTTTCATATAAGCTTTAAGCACTTCAATGTAAGCCAAACCGAGAGCCAGCGTGAGAGTAGCCGCCGTCGCACCGGAGATAGCACCGCCGACAACCGTACCCGCACCCGGAATCATTTTAATCAAATTAGTCACAATACTTCTGCCAACAGCAGTCACCCCACCAGCGCCGCTAATAGCAGACAGCATCGCTGAGATAAATCCCTTATCAAAGGGCATTCCAAAAATCACAGTAATATTAGCAATCATTGCAGTTTGCATCGTCATCAAAATCGGCGCATCAGCAAACGGTACAGGAGTCGCACCGACAATCGCAGAACCTGCAACATAGGCACTTAGATACTTAAAAGCCATGTCAGCTTTGAGAGAAATATTGGCAATTTGTTCTTTGACAAAGGCTTTTTTAGCTACTTCCGGCAGCAGTTGAAAAGTTGCATCTACCAACTTGTCTAAACCGTGAGATTTTACTGTATAGTCCTCATCAATTTCTTCCGCCTCAGCCATCACAGGGATGATTTGACTGACTGGCAAATTCATGTGTTCCAGTTGCTTGAAAAACTCGCTCGGCTTTTTAGATGTCGTCTGAGTCAGAACTAAAATCACCGGTACATCTTTGACTTCCATTTCTTTGAGCCAGCTTTCCTCCACCGATTCTATTCTATTGGCGCTGTGATTGATGCAGTACCAGATGACGTGAATGTGTTCTTTGGGGTGTAGGAGTCTTTGGTCTTCAATGAGTTTAGCAACGTTTAATTGAATAATTTTAATTTGTTCGGCATTGAGTTCGAGTCCGGGAGTATCGTAAACTGTAATCGGGCAATTAGGCTTGGTATATTGGCGGATGCCGTGAGTGACGGGACGGCCGACTCCGGTTTCTGCTAAGCGCTGGCGAAACACAGAATTGATCAGGGTACTTTTGCCTACGCCTGTTTTGCCGATGACTAAAACATTGCACTGTCCCACATCATTTTCTGCGTCTTTGAAGGCGTAGTAACTTCTATTTAAAAGCTCATCTAGGGAAAAGTCGTCTGACATGGCGGTTTGCTCCGAGAATGGTGGGATATCAAGGATTAAATACCACCGAATAGAATTCGGGGCTATACAAACTCTCGTCCGCGCAACGCGAGACTAAGGAGTCTTAAGAATATTGTAGCAATTTAGTTTGATGTTTAAGCTAGCAGTCGATCGACCTCGATGCTAAAACCGATCAGAATTTGTTGAGTGCTGGCGGTATCGCCGGATCTAAATGTCAATATTTGATTTTGAGTCATCGTGAATATTAAACGACTTTCGGGAAAAACTAACCAGACTTCCTGACAGCTAGATTCTAAATATTCCTGTGCTTTTAGAAAGACATCTTCAGCGATATCGGTGGGTGAAACTATTTCGGCAATTAACGGAAAACTTTGGGGTAAAGTGGCAAGGTTGCCAAATTGTGCGACTAATTCGGGTGTGAGATAAGCGACATCGGGGCGGCGAATTTGTTGGTTAGTGCGGCAAGG
>JAUBOH010000030.1:0-29059 GCA_036700145.1 Microcoleus occultus BM001215366 | reverse complement strand
TCATTAGTCATTAGTCATTAGTCATTAGTCATTAGTCATTAGTCATTAGTCAGTTGGCAGTTGGCAGTAGTCAGTAGTTAACAATCAACAGTTAACAGTTAACAGTCATCAGTCATCAGTTATCAGTGATTAGACATCTCCATTAATTATTGTGGAACAGGCTTTCGGGCCTGTTCAAGACTGGCTTTTCACTCCTATGTCTATTGGAATTTGCGTGCTGAATGGGGAGTACCTCGCTCGGTTGAGAAATGCTCTATCCGCTGTCTGCGCGCAATGAAAACTAGATCGGAACTTACAGACTCGCACCCAAGAAACCGGGTTTTTTACCGAATTAGGGTACAAACGAAATATTTTCGTAAAAAACCCGGTTTCTGCCCCCCATGCGTAAGTCCTATATATAATTTTCAGGCGGGCATAAAAATTTTTCCTTTGAGGTGCGGCTGATGTTTCCAGTGTGGTTGCAGGCAGGATTTTGGGGTTTAGTGGGGGTTCGGCCTTGCTACTGGGAGCGGCGGTGGGTTACTTTGTCAGCATTCCCCAGCGCGCGATCGCCACAATTATGGCTTTTGGCGCCGGTGTGCTGATTTCAGCGCTATCCTTTGAACTGATGGATGAAGCTTACAAGCGCGGCGGTTTCGACTCGACGGCGATCGGCTTTTTGGGGGGCGCTACAGTCTACACAGCCGCCAATTGGTTTTTGAGTCAACAGGGAGCAAAACACCGCAAGCGATCGGGCACTTTGCACCCAGCTAAAACAGAGTCAGGCGGTGGCGGATTAGCCATCGCCCTCGGCGCGCTGTTAGACGGGATACCGGAGTCGATCGTCATTGGCGTCAGCATGATTTCTGGAGGCGCTGTCAGTTGGGTGACAGTGGCGGCAATTTTTCTCTCCAACATTCCCGAAGGGCTCTCCAGCGCCGCCGGCATGAAAAAAGCCGGGAGATCGATCGGTTACGTTTTTGGAGTTTGGGGCGCGATCGCATTTATTTAGGGTATCGCAGCATTGTTAGGATATACGGTTTTCAGCCACTTTTCTTCGGAAGTAATAGCCGCAACTACCGCCGTAGCAGCAGGGGGTATTTTAGCCACGATCTCAGATACCATGATTCCCGAAGCATTCGAGGAAACTCACGATTTTGCTGGACTAATTACTGTCTGCGGGTTTTTCGTTGCTTTTGTACTCAGCAAGTTAGCAGAAAGATAATTGATAAGCGTGCGATCGCTAATGTAGAATTACGAATTGCTGAGAGTTGGAGTGTTTTTGATATAGGCGCAGACGAATTTGATATGTTGCCAAGCTGTATCTCGCAACAAAAAAGCTTATAATTAACATTAAAGGTCGCCGCCTGTCAAGAGGTATTGGAAAATTTATGTGTGTCAACTTAGGACATATCCTGCACGAAAGCTACAAAATTATCGCTTTGTTGGGACAGGGAGGGTTTGCTAGAACCTACACGGCTGCACAACTAAAAAAATCCCATATTCCTCTGTGCGTTGTTAAGGAAATTCCTTTTCCCCCATCGAACGATCCGCGAGTCTTGTCCATTGCTAGGAAACGATTTGAAAGGGAAGCTAGCGCTTTGCGCCGTCTGGGGAAAAACTCGCGCATTCCCGAATTATTCGATCGCTTTGAAGAAAACGATTATTTTTACTTAGTTCAAGAATACGTTGAAGGACATCCGCTCACTCAAGAAGTCGCTCCGGGCGATCGGTGGAACGAGCAAAAAACTGTTGCCTTTTTGCGGGAAGTTCTGGAAATATTAAAATCTGTACACCAAGAAAATATTATTCACCGCGACATTACACCTGCTAACTTAATTCGGCGCGAAACAGATAAAAAAATTGTTTTAATTGATTTTGGAGCTGTCAAAGAAATCAGCACTTTTACTGCTAACTCTACAGGTGAAATATTCACATCGCAGGCGATCGGCACCAGCGGTTATATGCCAGCCGAACAATACAATCCGCAGTCAATGCCGCAACCCTACAACGACATTTACGCTCTCGGAATCATCGCCATCCAAGCTCTCACCGGCCAACGTCCCACCAATCTGCCGCAAGACCCCGAAACTGGTGAAATGGTCTGGGATTACTCGACGCCCGATCGCCCTGCGGTACAAGTTAGCGACAAGCTCAAACATATTTTAACCAAGATGGTGCGTTTCCACTTTCAAGACCGCTACCAATCTGTTGAGGAAGTTTTGCAAGAATTGGATTTGCCGATCGTCGAAGGGCCTGACTTATCCAAAACTTCGCGTCCGTGGCGATCGCGCTTTCGCTGGCTGCTGTTCGGATTTGCGGGAATTGCGGCTTTTGGGGCGATCGTACTTTTAATCCCCAGAATTTCCCCGCTAATCCCCAGAATTTCCCCGCAGCCAACGGTGGCTATACCCTCAGCAGATGGTGTAAGTTCTGGCGAAAAACTCCTAGTACAAACCTCCGCCCTTTGGTCAAAACAAAGGGGAATTAATGAATTTGCCGACTCTAATTATCCAGAAGCTTTAAAATTGCTCAAACAGTCCTGGCGAGAAGACCGCAGAGATCCAGAAACTTTAATTTACATGAATAATGCGCTGCTGATGGCAACAAAAGCAGAGTATTACACGATCGCGATCGTTGTTCCCATCCGCAGAAATCCCGACGGTAGCATCCTCAACGCAAACTTAGCCGAAGAACTGCTGCGCGGCATTGCTCAAGCACAAACCGAAGTTAATTTAGGCCTGCTCGCTGCAAATGATCACAATAAAGATTTTCCCGGTCAAGGCTTTCTCGAACCAAAAGCTATTAAAGGAAAAGGTCTCAGAGTCATCATCGCCGATGACGGCAATATCAAATCCTACGCCGTTCAAAGGGCTAAGGATCTGGTCGCTTGGCCCGATATTCTAGCAGTCATCGGACACTATACTAGCGACATGACTGTTGAAACAGTAGATATTTACAATCAAAATAAATTAGTCGCCATTTCTCCGGGAAGCACAACAGAAGAACTGACGCGAAAACCCCGAAAATTTTTCTTTCGGACGGCTCCGACAACTAGCATAGAATCTGAAGCTTTAGTAAATCAACTAATCTCAGTCGGTGAAAAAAAAGTCGCAGTATTTTACAATCCCAATAGTCCGTTTAGCGCTTCTTTGTGGGAAGAATTCAAAAAGCAATTTGAATCCCAAGGAGGCGCGACTTTTAGAATCAGTAATTATTACGACTTATCTAAAAATAATTTTAACGCCGCCGCAGCAATCAAAGAAGTAGAAAAACTCGGAAAAACAGCTTTACTTGTGATTCCCGACGGTCAAGTCACCAGTTCCCTAGAAAATGCGATCGAAATGATTAAAGCTAACGGCGATCGTAATTGGATAGTCGGGCCTTGGACGCTGTACGAGTCAAGAACATTAGAATTAGCAAAGCAGTTGAAATCTGTTAACAAACTGGGAATATCCGTGTTTTGGCATCCGTTAATCAGTTTTGACAAAAAATTTCCTCAAAACGCTGAAAAATTGTGGGGAGGCCCGGTTAATACTCGATCGGCCTTAACCTACGACGCCAGTCGGACACTAATTAAAGCCCTAGAAATGCAGCCAGAACCAAGCCGCGAAGGAATGCAAAAAACCTTAGCCGATCCAAATTTTAAAGCTGCGGGAGCTACAGGTATAATTGAGTTTGACTCGAAGACTGGAAATCGGAAAAACCCTCCTAAACGAGTGGGACACATTGTTCCGTGTGCTAGAGAACAATTTGGGCTGACATTTGTGCCGATCGAATTTCCCACAGCCGCCGCCGCAGGTTTAAAATGCAATTGAATTAATATCTTGTGCCATTCTCAACAAACTCTCCGGGGCGGGCGAAGAAGTGCCCAACCCCTACTCCCCACAAGAAGAAAATTAACTCTTTGACAGAACAGGCCCTCGTAGCCTGTTCCTGAGAATTTTGCAAGATGTGCGATTGAATTAATATCTTGTGCCATTCTCAACAAACCCTCCGGGGCGGGTTTTACCAACCATAATTGCCTAAAATCAATAATCTCATAAACCCGCCCCCCCTATGGCGATCGCCACAGGTGCAACATATCAATTTATTAGATATATTAAACAAAGCTAGTTTTTCTTATAATAACGCTTATGACTGTCAATCTCGCTCCCTCAACAAGTTCTAGCCTCAAACCAGAAGCCCAGAATATCAGGGCACTCAAACAAGTCTTCCAGACAATTGATGCCGATAGCTGTCCGGGTTCCTACAACTTCCACCTGCACACAGTCTACTCCGACGGGCGATTGCAGCCAGAGAAATTGATGGAACAAGCCATAGCCGGAGGCCTCAAAGGGTTAGCTATCACCGACCACCACAGCACCAAAGGCTACGTTCAAGCTCAAATTTGGTTAGATAATTGGAAATTAAACCATCCCGACAACAATAGCGCAGCACCAACTCTCTGGACAGGCGCTGAAATCAATGCCGAATTGCTCAACAACGAGGTACACATTCTCGCTTACGCCTTCGATCCGCAACATCCCAGTCTCCAACCTTACTTGCGAGGTAAAGGTACTGAAGGCAGCGATAATTATCCAGCAGCAAAGGTAATTAAAGCTATTCAAGAAGCAGGAGGTTTAGCAGTTCTCGCACATCCTTGTCGGTATCGATCGACCGCAGATAAACTCATCCCAGAAGCCGCTCGTCTTGGCATTGACGGCGTAGAAACATACTATGCTTACAATAATCCAAATCCTTGGAAACCAAGCCCCAAACAAACTGCTTTAGTCAAAGATTTAGCAGAAACTCACGGTTTGCTTGGAACTTGCGGAACCGATTCTCACGGTCTCAGTCTTTTAATCCGAATTTAGATAGTTTGGGAATTGGGAATTGGCAATTGGGCATGGGGCATGGGGCATTGTTAACTGTTAACTGTTAACTAATGACTAATGACTAATGACTAATGACTGATGACAAATGACAAATGACTACCGTTCGGGGAAAAGTTGGCAAGACCTGTTCGTTGGCTGATTTGCCCAGTCCAAGCGAGAATTCCCAAATCGATCCATCCAACCTTCCAAATAAGCCCGATTAGCCTTTCTTTCCTCTGGATCTGATGTATTCATGGGATGAGGTGCTAAACCCAAAATAGTCGCCGTCGTCACGCAAAACATCGACTTTTGAAAACTCTGGCAAATTTGCACCCGCACATCGTCTTCACCCCGACAGCTAGCGCGATAAACTTCGTGCAAATACTCCGGCAAATAATGCCGCATATCTTGCATCAATTGAGTTGGCGGAATCCCTGCACCTCCGATCGGCAAAGGGTCAGCAAACAAAGCACCATAGCCAAATTCTCTTTGTTCTTCCGGGATTTGATGAGCTTGAGCATTGTATGAAACTGTGCCAAAAAACGCAGTGCCCCGAAAGAAAACAGCCTCTACATAAGGCACGGCTACATCTGGTAAAAATGTCAAATTAGCCGTCGCTGGCAGTATATCGTAGACTTGAGGGCCAATCTTGACGCTGTAGGTAATCGGTAGGCTGGCCGCGGCGACTAAACCGGCTTTGACAAAATCAACTACATCAGAAATAGACTTAGTTTCCCCTCGATCGTAGGAATCGGACAAATCAATAAACAAATCGCTCATTACCCGCCAAAACTGACCCAGCCCGGTGTAGTAAGCCAGCATCCGCACTTGTTCCGGCAAAAAATCA
This sequence comes from Microcoleus occultus BM001215366, assembly GCA_036700145.1. Taxonomy (GTDB): domain Bacteria; phylum Cyanobacteriota; class Cyanobacteriia; order Cyanobacteriales; family Microcoleaceae; genus Microcoleus. The sequence goes on along the minus strand of JAUBOH010000030.1, from coordinate 23,377 downwards.
GGAAATGCTTTGTGAAGTCCCTGCATGAAAAAATTGCCTTTCAATTTAGCTGCGATCGCCCTTTGGGCCAAACTGCTAAATTCTGGGGAATCCAAATAACTATCTAAACCGCCGCCCCCGTGCCAAAGCATTGTTCTCATGCAATACTCAGCATACTCAAAGTTAATGCGGTCGTGGGACAAATGGCGGAGCAATTTCGGCAGCGTCACCTCTCCGTTGAAATATTTAAAAAACGGGAAAAGCACTAAAAACTGTTCTTCGGCGATGTAGTTGAGATTGCGGGAGTAGGCATCTAGAACTATAGCATAACTCTTGAGAACGCCGACAACTTCTACTACATTTTCCGCAGATTCTGGAAGCAAAGCTTTGCCTGATTCCAAGATGTCAATGTATGCAGCTAGGGGATGGGCAGAGGGTTTTAATACGGTACTTGTCATTTTAATTTAACCTTAAATGAAGGAAGAAGGAAGAAGGAAGAAAGAGGTTTGTAGTAAGGACTTTAGTCCTTTCTTGATGGGCTAAAGATTTTTAATAGAGGACTAAAGTCCTCACTACGAACCTATGTCTAGGACTAAAGTCCTCACTACGAACCTATGTCTAGGACTAAAGTCCTCACTACAAACTTATGAAAGATATTATTGTAAGTTTTGAGCGATCGCCTTAACTTGCGCTGGCACATTAGCTACCAGCCCGATCGCAGTTTTCTCGCTCAAACCAATTAAAACTCCCGGTTGCACTCCCATGATGGCGATAATTACTGCTAAAACCAGCGAAGGAATACGATCGCCCCAGCGGACTTGTGGCAAATTTACCACCAAATCCGAAAGGCGACCGAAAAAGGCGCGGTTGACCATAATTAGAAAGTAAACTGAAGTCAAACCAGTGCCGATCATGCAGAGCAAAGTTTGCAAGGGAAATACTGGCAAACTGCCCCGAAATATCAAAAATTCAGCAATAAATCCCGCCAAACCGGGAATGCCGGCACTAGCCATCACGCCGAGGATCATTAAACTGCCAATCATCGGCAAACCGCGATCGGGATTGAACAAACCTTTGAGTACATCTATGTTACGGCTGCCGGATTTTTTGTAAACAATGCCGACACTCAAAAATAGCAGCGCCGAAATTAAACCGTGGCTGATCATTTGCAAAACAGTTCCCAACATACTAATTGGAGTAGCTGCGGCGCTAGCTAACAAAATGTAGCCCATGTGAGCGATCGAACTGTAAGCTACAATTTTTTTCATATCTTTTTGGGCGATCGCGCAACTCGCCCCGTAAAGCACGCTTACCACCGCCCAACTAGCCAAAATCGGCGCCGCCACCGCCCACGCATCGGGAAACAAACCCAAACCAAAGCGCAGCATCCCATAAGTTCCCAGCTTCAAAAGCACCCCCGCCAGCAGCACCGAAACCGGCGTCGAAGCTTCTACGTGAGCATCCGGCAACCAAGTATGAAAAGGCACCAAAGGAATCTTAATGCCAAAAGCCAGCAACACAAGAGCCAGCAAAACAATTTGCCTTACCAAAGGCAATGGCAATCCACCTTGCAAATGCGATGCGCCCGCTGCACCAACCATATCGAAACTAGAAGCACCGCTGAGCCAACCAGCCCCCAAGAAAGCAGCCAGCAGCACAATGCCCGAAAATGCAGTATAGATTAAAAACTTAGTAGCAGCATAACCCCGGCGCTCGCCTCCCCAAATCGCAATTAACAGGTAAAGCGGAATCAATTCTACCTCAAAAAACAGGAAAAATAGCAGCAAATTTTGAGATAAAAAAGCCCCCGTTACGCCGCCGGTAATTAACAGCATCAAAGAATAGTAAAGTCGAGGTCTGCGGATCGACTCATCCGTAGCGTAAATAGCTACCCCTGTCAGCAGAGTATTTAAAATTACCAAAGGCAGAGACAAACCATCAACGCCGAGATTGTAATTCAATCCCAAAGTATCTATCCAAGGAACAAATTCCGAAAACTGCAACTGACTCGTACTGACATCAAACTGAGCTGCCAAAATCACCGAGAGAATAAAAGTTACGCCCGCAATGGCGATCGCCCCATTCCGAACTATTTTAGAACTCACTGAACCGGGCCAGAACCCAATCAGAGCGGCCGCCAACATTGGTATCCAGATTAAGGCACTGAGCATCAATTAAAACTTTCCTTTACTACAGATTTTTAAACTATATTTAAGATTAACGCAAAGCCAGAAAATTTGAAAGCGATCGGCTGATTTTTTTTGTTAACATAGGTTCCAATGTCTCTGGAATCCTCCGATGACCTCAAGTCTTACAAATCCGGAAATCCTGCCTACTAAATCCGGCTATCCTTCCACCCGCCTCACAGTTGCCGACTTGGAACAAGTGCAACTTATACTCTCGGAAGCACACCTAGACTATCAATTAGAATTGGTAGACGGAAAGATTATCGTTATGAGTCCATCAGACATTGTATCGAGCGAAATTGGGGCAGAGTTTGGCAGTCTTTTGCGTAACTGGGTTAAACCCCGCAAACTGGGACGAGTTTTTGAATCTAACGCCGGGTTTATCCTCCCGAATTCCGATCTGAGAGCTCCCGATGTTTCTTTTGTGGTAGCCGATCGCCTCAAACAAAGTAAAAGGTATTTTGCCGAACTCGTTCCCGACTTAGTTGTAGAAATCAAATCTCAGTCCGATCGCCTCAAACAAGAGCGAGAAAAACTCCTCTCATTCATCGAACTCGGAGCAAAAGTAGGAATATTAATCGACCCGGACGATCGCACAGTAACAATTTACACTCCGACAGCCGAGCCAGTTGTATTGAGAGACGGCGACACGATCTCAATTCCCGAACTTTTGCCCGGTTGGGAAGTTCCGGTAGCCGAATTGTGGCCGATAGAATTTGAGTAAAATTAGATAAAAAAAGCAGACAAACCCCAAATAAAATCATCTGCGTTCATCTGCGTTCATCTGCTATCATCTGCGGTTCAAAATTAAATAACATCAGACAAAAAGCAGACAAACCTCGAAAAATTTATCTGCCTTTATCTGCGGTTTAAAACTGCCAAATAATCAAAGCCAACAACCCAGCAACCCCCCCTGCAATAGTCAACACATAAAACTGCGACTGACCGGTGCCGCTGTACTTCAACCCTTCGCCGCTGAAAATTGTTGCGAAACCGAACAAATTAACCACCCCGTCCACGACGTACTTGTCAGTCCAAGCGCTGAGTTTAGCAATAGAAGCCACAGCCCAAACCACAGTCAAACGGTAAACTCGATCGATATAAAAATCGTAAGCAAACAAATCCTGCACCGCCGGAATTGGCAGCCGTACCGGTCGAGGTAAAACCCCGTACCAATAAATCGCCACCCCAACCGCAACGCCAATCAAGCCTGATAACAGCAACAGCGGTGTATCCAGCGTCTTCAACAGCAAATTTAAAGCATCAAAATCCCCGGTTTCCGCCCAAGGCCCAGTCCAACTAATTAACAATTGCCACTGCTGCAACATCCAAGGCACCAACAGCCCAATCACCGTCAAAATTACCATCGGCAAAGCCATCGGCCAACCGACTTCGGGAGCTCTGCGAGTTTTCGGCTGCGGTTTTCCGACAAACACTAAACCGAATATGCGAGTTAAATTTAGCGCTGTCAAACCGTTAACTAAAAGCAGCACAATTACCAGCCACAAAGGCACCGTCCAAAAACCGTTCAGCCAGCGCCGCATCGCCCAAAAGTTTCCCATAGGCAACAGCGCTACCATCCCCGCAGCGCCTACTAAATAAGCCGTAGTCGTGGCAGGCATCTTCGACCACAACCCACCCATTTCTGTTAAATCTTGAGTGTTAGTTGTCGTAATAATTGACCCTACGCTCATGAATAATAGTGCTTTGGCGATCGAGTGCGCGAACAGCAACAGCAAAGCAATGTCAGCGTGATTCTGCCCCACCGCGATAAACACTAAACCCATAGAAGCGCTGGTAGAATGCGATAGTGCTCTTTTGATGTCGATTTGGGCGATCGCCACCAAAGAAGCGCCAACAGCCGTCACCGCACCCAAAACCACCAGCACCGTATCAGTCACCGGCGACAGCGCTAAAACAGGCTGAAGTTTAATCAAAACATAAGCCCCAGCACCCACAACAACCGTATTCCGCATAATCGAAGCCGGGTTGGGCCCTTCCATCGCCTCGTCGAGCCACAAATGGAACGGAAATTGAGCGCACTTGGCCGTAGGTGCGGCGATTAAAGCCAAACCTAAAAGAGTCGCCACTACAGGAGACAAAGTTGCAGTTTCCGCCCATTCTTCCAAATCGGAAAAATTCAAACTTCCTGCTAAAGTTGAAAGCGTCACTACTCCCATCAGCAACGGCACGTCTCCTACACGCTTTGTTAAAAACGCATCTCTAGCCGCTGTTACTACCAGTGGTTGAGCGTACCAAAACCCGACTAGCAAGTAAGTTGAAAGCGTCAGCATTTCCAGCAAAGCGTAAGTTAGCAGCAGCGAGTCGCTAATGGCAATGCCGCTAATTGCTGCTTCAAAAAAACCGAGCAGCCCAAAAAATCGAGCTAGCGCCCAGTCTTTTTCCATGTACCCGAGAGCGTAAATTTGTGCTAGTAAACTTAGAACTGTGACTAACTCCATTGCTCCGACGCTGACCGTGGAGATTTCTATTGCAAAAGACAAATCTAAATCTGCGGCTTGCACCCAGTGTACGAGCAACTGTTGGGGCGGTCGATCCCAAGTCGCTGTAAAAATAACTGACCCGTGTATGAAAGCCAACACACTCATCAGCAAATTGAAGTAAGCCGCTGGTCTCGGCCCTGTTCTGCGGATGGTTCCCGTAGACCACGGCAAAGTTAAAATTGCGCCTATTAAGCCATATAAAGGTACCCACCAACAGGCTTGGAGGAGAAATTGAGTCATTTAATTTATCCCTTAAAATTCAAATTATCGGCTGCCTTTATACAAAAGCAGTCCCGTGCGATCGGGCGACACCCTAAAACTTTCACTAAACTCGATCGTATAGTTTTGGCAAAATAATTTGCACCCAAAATTAACTATACATTAAAGCATCTAAAATGATAATTTTATCACTACAAAATTACACGCTTCTCAGACTCGGCACTCACGCGAAAAAAACGCCCGCAGATCAGCCAAGACTGCCTTTTTTGCTTGTTTCCCCGCGTTCCCTATGATTGAAATCCCCAAGTTTCCCCACACTTTGGCTGCCCCGCCTTCACCTACCGAACTCTACTTTACAAGTATTTTTACTTACTCCACTCCCCGTTAGCGAAGCTTGCAGAAGAGGATCGCCCCAGCCATCTACTCATCTCAATATTAAGTTTATTAAATAAATATTAAATTATTTTAAGTAACATAAAAATTTTTAATTTTTGTTATTAAACATTATGATGTTAGTTTATATTGTCAAGGTGGACAGCTTCGCCTATTCTTAAAGTATAGGAAGCTTTACACTGCATTACTAAATAATGTGGGCCTCCCCGTCCAAATTTTTAGATTTCTCAAAGATTTGTAACGGTAATTTCACTAATCCTCAAGGAGATTCAAAAATGTCAATTGCCGTGGGAATGATTGAGACAAAAGGTTTTCCCGCTGTTGTGGAAGCAGCCGACGCTATGGTCAAAGCTGCTCGCGTTACCCTCGTGGGCTATGAAAAAATCGGCAGCGCCCGCGTCACCGTAATTGTGCGCGGCAACGTGTCGGAAGTCCAAGCCTCAGTTGCAGCAGGAGTGGAATCCGTCAAGCGGGTGAACGGCGGAGAAGTCGTCTCTACCCACATCATCGCTCGCCCCCACGAAAACCTAGAATACGTTCTGCCGATTCGTTATACAGAAGCAGTAGAACAGTTCCGAGGCTACTAAGTTCTTAGCGCACAGAAATTTCGTTTGACGAAAATTTGTGCGATCGTCCAAAATTAACTGTTTAGTTCCCCAAATATTCAATCAGGAGTAATAAAACCAATGGCAATTGCAGTTGGCATGATCGAAACCCTAGGCTTCCCCGCAGTGGTAGAAGCTGCTGACGCGATGGTCAAAGCCGCCCGCGTCACCTTGGTAGGTTACGAAAAAATCGGTAGCGCTCGCGTTACGGTCATTGTAAGAGGAGATGTCTCCGAAGTGCAAGCTTCCGTCGCCGCTGGAGTAGAGTCGGTGAAGCGGGTTAACGGCGGACAAGTGATGTCCACCCACATTATCGCTCGGCCTCACGAAAACTTGGAGTACGTGCTGCCCATTCGCTACACCGAAGCTGTAGAACAGTTCCGCGAAGGCGTGAGCGGCATTCGCCCCCTCAACAGATCGTAAGATAGGCGATCGGCTGTTAGGGGCGTTTGGTAATTAAAAATTAAAAATTAAAAATTAAAAAGCGCGATGTTTTTGATTGAGCATTTTTAATTTTTAATTGATGCAGGCATGGGATATTGGTTATTAGTCATCAGTCATCAGTCATTAGTCACGAGTCATTAGTTACTAGACGAAAAACTCTCTTAAGCAGACATCGGACTGAGCAAAGCTAATTTAAAAAAGACAAGTGACAGCGTAAAAATGACAGTTGCCAATTACCAATTACCTATTACCTAAAATGCAAATGGCCAAAGTTCTCGGCACAGTTGTCAGCACCCAAAAAGAGCCGACGCTCAGAGGATCGAAATTTCTACTGCTGCAATTCATCGATGAGGAAGGTTCCCCAGTATCCGGCTATGAAGTAGCCGCTGACTGTGTGGGCGCTGGTATAGATGAATGGGTTTTAGTGACCCGCGGCAGCGCTGCCCGGATCGCGCCCGGAAGCGAAAACCGTCCGCTCGATGCTCTGGTAGTAGGCATTATAGATACTGTCAATGTAGAAAACCGCCTCATTTACAGTAAAAAAGACGACCCGTACCGCTAGTTGACAGTTGACCTGTGACCTGTGACAGTGAACAGTGAACAGTGAACAGTGAACAGCTAACAGTGAACAGTTGACCTGTGACAGTGAACAGTGAACAGTGAACAGCTAACAGTGAACAACTAACAACTAACAACTAACAAAAAAATTTTTCAGCTTAGGAGAACTTAATTTATGGCAGTCCGCAACGTTGCGGCTCCCCCGACGCCTTGGTCGAAAAACTTGGCTGAGCCCAAAATTCACGATACCGCCTTCGTACATTCCTTTTCTAACATTATTGGGGATGTGCATATCGGTTCTAATGTGATGATTGCCCCCGGGACATCTATCCGCGCCGATGAAGGCACTCCTTTTTATATCGGACAAGGAAGCAACATTCAAGACGGAGTAGTGATTCACGGCCTAGAACAAGGCCGAGTCACAGGAGACGACAGCAAGTCCTATTCGGTGTGGGTGGGTAAAAATACTTCCCTCACCCACATGAGTTTAATTCACGGGCCGGCATACGTGGGCGACGACTGCTTTATCGGCTTTCGCTCTACGGTGTTCAATGCCAGAGTGGGCAACGGCTGCATTGTCATGATGCACGTACTAATTCAAGATGTGGAGATTCCCCCCGGTAAATACATACCTTCGGGAGCCATCATCACTAATCAGCAGCAAGCCGATCGCTTGCCTGACGTTCTAGATTCTGACGTTAAATTTGCGACCCATGTCATCGGCATCAATGACGCTCTGAGAACGGGTTATCGCTGCGCTGAGAACATCGCCTGTCTAGCACCAATTCGCAACGAGCAAGCTAAAAACTCTAATATGCCTCCAATCACTTATTCTACCCATTCCACCAGCCAGTTGAGCTCTTCTCTAGCCGATAGCATCCGCAATTTGCTAGCCCAAGGATACAGCGTAGGAGCTGAACACGCCGACGCGCGCCGCTTCCGTACCGGTTCTTGGCGCACTTGCGGCCCGATTTCCTCAACCCGCGAGTCTGAAGTAGTCGCGGCTTTGTCAGCTTGCATGGCCGACCACCAAGGAGAATACGTCCGCTTGATCGGGATTGACACCAAAGCCAAGCGCCGCGTACTAGAAGAAATCGTCCAAAGACCGGGAGACAACGGCTCTAATGGTTCTAACGGCGCGAAAACTCACCAATCTAACGGTAAAGTTGCACAAGCAGCTCACCACAATGGCGCTGCTGTGTCAAGCAGCAGATTGAGTGCGGAAACAGTGGCGACTGTTCGCAGCTTGCTAGCTCAAGGCTACAAAGTGGGTACGGAACACGCCGACGCGCGCCGCTTCCGTACCAGTTCTTGGCAAAGCGGGGCTTCGCTCGTCGTCAAAAACGAATCTGAGGCGATCGCCGCTTTGGAAGCTGTGATGAACCAGTACCCGGGCGAATACGTGCGCTTCATCGGGATTGACCCGAAAGCCAAGCGGCGCGTGGTTGAAGAAATTATTCAGCGTCCCGACGGCCCGGTTGCTCAATCGGCTCAGCCGGCTGCAACAACATCGGGATATGCTGCAACAACATCGGGATATAAAGCCACGACAACCGGTGCGGCGCCGGGCAGCGGAATGTTGACCGGCAAGACGATCGACCAAATCCGCAACCTGCTCTCCCAAGGTTACAAAATTGGCTCGGAACACGCCGACGCGCGCCGTTTCCGCACCGGTTCTTGGAGCAGTTGCACGCCGATCGCCTCCAACCGCGAATCGGAAGTGATTTCGGCTCTCGAAAGCTGTCTCAAAGAACACAGCGGCGATTACGTCCGCTTGCTCGGTATCGACTCCAAGGCAAAGCGCCGCGTACTCGAAGAGATTATCCAGCGTCCTTAATTTGCTGGGCAATTAACTTGTTTCTCCCGTTAATTCCGGTCTGGACTAACGGGAGATCCGCTCTTCAAATTGAAGTGAAAGTTGAGATGGTTAAACAGATAGATCGATAATTATTGCTCGAAATTAAGCATTTTATCTATCAGTATTAGAGTGGAAAGTATCGGCGTTAAATCTAAAATCCTAAATCTAAAATGGTTAAGTTGAATGTATTTATCGCCACTGCAATTAAGTAGCAACTCTCAGATTTTGATGAGTGGCGATGTAGTTGTGAATGATGGTGCGGCGATCGCCCCTGGAGTCATCCTGCAAGCAGATCCCGGCAGCCGGATCTCGATCGCCGCCGGTGCGTGTATCGGCATGGGAGTTATCCTTCACGCCCGCGAGGGTAATCTGGACATCGGGGCGGGCGTTATTCTGGGTGCAGGGGTGCTGGTTGTAGGTTCGGGGACGATCGGCGCAAATGCCTGTATCGGCGCGGCGACGACGCTGATCGATCCCTGTATTCCTCAAATGCAAATTTTGCCAGCCGGTTCTCTCATCGGAGATAGCAGCCGCCAAATTGTCGCAGAAGACGCACCGCCGGAAACCCCCGCAAGTACGCCACCGGTCGCTCGACCGATCGATCATCCACCAGAACCCGAAACACAGCCTCAAACACCGCCAGAAACTGCCGTAGAGCCGCCGGAATCTAACGGCGCAGACCCGCCTCCCCAACCAAGTGATGGGCCAACTATTCTCTACGGCCAAGCTCACATCCATCAGCTACTGGGGACGCTGTTTCCGCACCGACAAGCTTTTAATCGATCGCAGGAAAACGGTCAAACTCTCTCCGGCGGTTCCGGATAGCGGTCATTTCTGCAAAAGGCAGCTATGCTGAAGGCACGCTCGTAAATATAAATAGGTAATCTCATATTATTGGTAGCTCAGCAATTTTTAAGGTGTTGCATCATAAATCTGTGTCTGGCAGCTAGTGCAGTCTGTCTTGTCATCTGAGAAACTAAAACTATCAACAAATTTTTATTTTGGGAAGTTTCTAAGGGTAATAGAAGATGGACGGACAAACAGATAATTACAGCAGCAAATCGGATTCGCAGCGCCAGGAATATTTCAAAGACACTGCTTTGGGTTTGGTATCCACCAAGAGTTTTCCGGCAATTGTCGGGACTGCTGACATGATGCTGAAGTCGGCGGGAGTGATTTTAGTCGGATACGAAAAAATTGGTTCCGGTCACTGTACGGCGATCGTCCGCGGCAGAATTTCCGACGTGCGTTTGGCTGTGGAAGCTGGAGCTCAGACAGCCGAACAGTTCGGACAGTTTGTTTCTAAGTTGGTGATTGCTAGACCTTTGGCTAATTTGGAAGTGGTTTTGCCGATCGGCTTTCGCCTGACTCAACTGTCGGAAAGCGGCAGTTATTCTCGGCTGAGCAATCAGGCGATCGGTTTGCTCGAAACGCGGGGATTTCCGGCAATGGTGGGCGCTTGCGATGCAATGCTCAAATCCGCAGACGTACACTTGGCCGCCTACGAGAAAATTGGCGCCGGTTTGTGCACGGCAATTATTCGCGGTGCAGTCGCAGATGTAGCAGTAGCCGTGGAAGCGGGGATGTACGAAGCTGAGCGCATTGGCGAGTTGAACGCGGTGATGGTAATTCCCAGGCCTTTGGAAGATTTGGAGCAAACTTTGCCGCTGGCGAGTTGCTGGATCGAACAGCGTCAACCTGTGATGATGCCCCTGTCGGTTAAGGAAACCGAAAAAGAATTGATCGAACTTCCAGATTTGGAGAAATTGACTGTTTATGTGGAAGAGGAAATCAATCGGTAATCGGCCATTGGTAATCGGTAATTTGTAATTAGGCAAAAAAAGTTTGTAGAGACTTACTGCGGGAAATACTGAGACGAAGTTTGTCAATAAAGATATAAATTTTACTCGAGCGGAGTACGTACAACAATTTATACCGAGTAGCTGCGTCAAGCTGAATTTGCCGATCGAGCAGATCGCAGCCCCATCAAGGGGCACAGAGCACCAAATAAAGCTAGATTTTTGAGCGCAAGTCGATCGGGTAAACAATCGAACTAACGAAGTAAATCCAGCCGAGGTACAGGCTCTTTCAACAAGATTTAACTGCTGTTAAAATAAACCTAAAATCCTGTTTCTGGTAGATTTCCTGGAATAAGTCAAGAGTTACTCTGGGTGCAGGTGGATGCTCTTTCAACAGATTAACGCCTGTCGAACTCAACAGTGAGTGCAAAGGAATCAATCCCCAGAATCAAGCAATCCTGAAAGTTGACCTATGAACCTCAAACAATTGAACCTCAAACAATTTTACAAGCGCGGTTTGCACAGCGCCAAGAAAGGAGACTACTCTGCGGCGATCGACGATTTCGATCGCATACTGCAAGTCAATCCCGCAGATGCCAAAGCCTATAACAATCGCGGCTTGGTTTACTATTATATGAAAGACTACCAAAAAGCGATCGCAGACCTCAGCCAAGCGCTAGATATCAATCCTAATTTGTTCGAGGCTTATCTGAATCGAGGAAATGCTTGGCGCCATCTCGGAGAACACGACAAAGCCATTGACGATCTCAACTGCGCTTTAGCAAACAAGCCTGACAGCCACGCTATCTACAACAACCGGGGACTCGTACTTGCTAATTTAGGACATTACGAAGAAGCAATAGAAGACTACAATCGAGCTCTCTCTATCAATTCCCACAATTATAAAACCTATTACAACCGGGGGCGCGCTTACTACCTTTTGGGAGAAAAAGAGGCAGCAACCGAGAACTTTAACGAAACGCTGCGGTTGAATCCTAGATATATCAAAGCTTACATAAATCGCGGCCTCTGTTACCACCAATTAGGAGACAATACCCAGGCGATCGCCGATTACAACACTTCACTGGGCATAGATCCAAACAATGTTTACGCGTATTACAACCGAGGTTGCGTTCGCTACAAATTAAAACAAATGCAGCTTGCAATTGAAGACTTTGACAAAGCAGTGCAACTCGATCCAAACTATGTTAAAGCTTATCTCAACCGGGGTTTAGCGCTGTACAAACTCGGAGATGTTGCGGCAGCGAACAAAGATTTCTACCACGTAATGTGCATTAATGCTGAAGCTTATTTATACTACCAGGCACAGCGCTGCACCCCTGATATTAATTCCTACTTCAAGGAAGCGCCGCAGGTGGAACTTAATAATGCTGTAGAATACTACAACACAACATTAAATACGATGTCAACTTCCTTAAGTTCGGCAGCATTAAACTCGATCTGGAATCAAGAAGATTTGGAGAACAGAGACTCGATTATCTGTGAAGGTGAATTTCTGAATGAGTAATTTAGTCATTAGTCATTAGTCATTAGTCATTAGTCATTAGTCATTAGTTACTCAGTTCGTGATGCTAATAACCAATAACATTAGTCAATAGTCAACATTCAGCATAAAAGATTAAAGTCCTTACTGCCAAAAAACAGCAAGGACTTCAATCATTTATTCCTGAGTTTTAAGGACTTGCATTCCGAACGATCAAACCTTAAATACTGGCCATTACTTCGCGAGCGGCGGCCAAAGTTCGATCGACATCTTCCTCAGTATGAGCCAAAGAAGTAAATCCCGCTTCAAACTGCGAAGGAGCCAGATAAATACCGTGCTCCAACATTCCCCGGTGAAAGCGGCCGAACTTTGCCACATCAGACTTTTTCGCATCATCGTAATTGTGAACCGGGCCGGCTGCAAAAAACAAGCCAAACATCCCGCTAATTTGCCCGCCACAAGCAGCGTGTCCGGTTTCTTTAGCAATTTGCAGCAAGCCGTTAGATAGTTTTTTCGTAATCTTATCTAACTGTTCATAAGTACCAGGTTTTTGCAACAATTCCAAAGTTTTAATCCCAGCAGTCATCGCCAAAGGATTTCCCGAAAGCGTACCCGCTTGATACATCGGCCCAGCCGGAGCCACCATCCCCATAATATCGCGCCGTCCGCCGTAAGCTCCCACCGGCAAACCGCCGCCGATAACTTTACCCAAAGTTGTCAAATCCGGGGTGACACCGAATTTTTGCTGAGCTCCACCGTAGGCGATACGGAAACCGGTCATTACTTCATCAAATACTAACAAAGCACCGTTATCTTTGGTAATTTCTCGTAAACCTTCGAGAAAACCTGCATCAGGTACAATAAATCCGGCATTACCAACAACAGGTTCCAGAATTACGCCTGCTATCTCGCCCGGATTTTCGGCAAATAAAGCTTTTACTGCTTCCAAGTCATTGTAGGGAGCGTTGAGGGTGTTTGCAGTAACGGATTTTGGCACGCCCGGAGAGTCGGGAAGACCGAGAGTGGCGACACCGGAACCGGCTTTTACCAAGAACATATCGGCGTGCCCGTGATAGCAGCCTTCAAATTTAATCAGTTTGTCGCGCCCGGTGAAGGCTCGCATCAGGCGCAAAACTGCCATGCAGGCTTCGGTGCCGGAATTGACAAATCGTACCATTTCAATGCTGGGAACGGCATCGATGACCATTTCTGCGAGCACGTTTTCCAAGAGGGAGGGTGCTCCGAAACTCGTACCTTTTTCTAAGGATTCGTGAAGGGCTTTGATGACTTCGGGGTGGGCGTGGCCGCAGATAGCCGGGCCCCAAGTACCTACGTAGTCGATGTATTGGTTTTCGTCAACATCCCAAATGTAGGCTCCTTTGACTCGATCGAATACAATGGGTTGTCCGCCTACGGATTTGAAGGCGCGGACGGGGGAACTGACGCCACCGGGCATCAATTTTTGGGCGGCGGCGAAGATTTCTTCTGATTTAGTGGTTTTCAAGTTTGTTGTGGAAACCAATGTTTTCTCCTTAGTTAACGTCTGTTGTTGGTAGAATACTTTAATAGCGACTTCAGGATAAAGGTTAGGTCGATTTAAGGAAACTATGTTAATAGATTTTAGGATACAAACCAATGAGTAGCAATACTAGCTTGAGTTTTTCAGGCTTTGCCGCAGTAACATCGTGAAGCGAAGCTATCCCGTAGGGAATCGCCCAAAAGTGTAATTTTTTGTAAAGTAGTTCTTGACAATTCACCCATCACTTACTCAATCTCCTCTCTTCTCTCTGTGTCCTCTGCGCTCTCTGCGGTTAATAAAAAAAAATCCAACACGAAAGCGTTAATTTATATTAAAAGTTGCAATAAAGTTATGTCTGCTAATGATTTGTCTAGTTTGAGCCGATCGATACCAGTGGAAAAGATCCGCTACGACGATCGCGGTTTAGTACCGGCGATAGTCCAAGATTACTTAGACGGTACAGTGTTGATGATGGCGTGGATGAGTCGGGAGTCGCTGCAAAAAACCTTGGAAACCGGCCAAACTTGGTTCTGGAGTCGATCGCGCGCCGAATTTTGGAACAAAGGCGCGACTTCGGGACACATTCAAAATGTGAAAGGGCTACGTTATGACTGCGATAGTGATGCTTTGTTGGTGACAGTGGAACAAGTGGGAGATATTGCTTGTCACACGGGAGAAAGAAGTTGTTTTCACCAAGTTGATGGGGAAATTGTAGCGCCGCCGGGAGATATGCTTTCTCAATTATTTGACGTAATTTGCGATCGGCGCGACAACCCGAATGAAAGTTCTTATACTTGCAAATTGTTCGCGGGCGGCGACAATAAAATTCTTAAAAAAATTGGCGAAGAATCGGCGGAAGTGGTGATGGCTTGCAAAGATGACGACAAAGAAGGAATTGCTGGGGAAGTTGCGGATTTATTCTATCACGCTTTGGTTGCGATCGCTCACCATCAAGTTGATTTGAGAGAAGTTTACCGCAAATTGGGCGATCGCAGAAAATAATCGTTTGTAGTAAGGACTTTAGTCCTTAGTTGCCTAAATTTATGAGAAAGGACTGAAGTCCTTACTACAAACAGATGAAGGACTTCAGTCCTTTCTACAAACAGATAATAGTATCGCGACTTTCTTTAGAAAGTAAAAGTCGTGCGGAGGACACCCACTCCTACTGTGTCATTATTCTTAGTTCCTTCAGGATTGAACAGCACAAAAGCTCCAGGTGTAATGCTGATATTATCGTTGACTTTGAAACGATAATAAGCTTCTAAATGGTAAGGAGTAGCTTTGTTTTGCTGAAAACGAGCGCCGCCACTTACCGAATCGCGATCGAGCGGCTGTCCGAACAGAATACCTGCATTATTGCCCTGTGCGAACAAATCTCGGAAATGGAAACCTACCATCCAACTATTAAAAGTTGTAGAAGCATTGCTTCTTTCAGCATCAGCAATTATCCAACCTCCATAGGTAGAGACAGCAATTTTCGGAGCAACCCGCCAAGTGGCTGTACCGCCAAACGAATTCATCGTCACGCCGCCGCCAACAGGTTCTCTGTTTCTTCCCAAAATTGAACCCAAATCGGCATCGCTTAATCCTGTAGCCAGAATATTCAATTTGTGGCGGCTGTAAGCGTAATTCAAACCAATGTCGATACTGCTAGTTGGCTTAATAGTTAACTGCGCCGCCGCAACGGTACTTCCGTCAAATAAACCCGCTCCTAACGGAGTAGCTGGAAAGCCTAAATCCCTTGGCAAAGCTGCATTTACGCTGCCGTACAAAGCTGTGAGATTGACTTTTTTGGAAACGTTCCAAATAAACCCGCCTGCCGATGCCAAACCTGTGCCAGAAGTACCGCCGGATACGCGAACTACAGGGTTGTAAGCTGCAAACCTAGAGATGGCTTCTTGCCCTTCTCCAGCAAAGGGAGTAATTGCTTGAAAAGCGTCGGAAGTTTCGGCTTTCGGGCCGGCAAATAAAGTGATGCTGTTAGAAACTGGGAAGACGTAAAGCAGCTTGTAAAGTTCAACAGCATTTGCGTCAATGCTAGATAGAGTCTGAGGATTGATTCCGGGAAATTGCGGTTCAAAACTCAGTTTTGCTTGACTGTCGGACAAACCGCTAAATGCCCCTGTTGACCAACCTAAATTCGGCCCGAAGCTGCGAATATTGTAAGCTTGCAAGCCAGTTATCAGGGTATCTTTGCCTGTAAAACTGGTGAGCAGATTCAAGCGCAATCGGTAATTTAAGACTGTTTCAGTATCCCTATGATTGTTTTTGGTAGTGTCGGCGACGCTAAAAATTGCTTGGCCGCTGAGTTTAGTTGTTGTCGAAAATTGATTTGCTTCGAGTTCGGAAGTACGGGCTTCTAAAGCATCGACTCGACCGCGCAAAGTAGCTAATTCTGCTGCAAATTCTTCTTGCAATCTTTGCAGTTTGCCTAAGTCGTCCTTGGTTGCTAAGTTGGTTGTACCTGCTTTAATTAGCTCGGTAACTTTATCCAAGCAAGCGTTTAAACCGGCGGCAAATTCGTAGCGAGTCATTGCCCGATTGCCTCGGAATGTACCGTCGGGATATCCTGCTATACAACCGTATCTTTCTACTAGGGATTGCAGTGCTTGAAATGCCCAGTCTGTCGGGCGCACGTCGGAGAGTTGAGATACAGATGTTACTTGTTGCAGTTCGCTTGAATCTGAAGCTTCGCTGTTGGCTGCTGCGGGCTCCAAGGAACTGCTGTTTTCGATTTCTGCCAACTTCTGGGAAGTAGAAGTTTCGGTTGGTACTGGTGCAGATATGCCTGTTTGGGCGATCGCTGGTGTTTCTGCTGTAAGTGCTGCTGGTTCTGAGTTTGCTGGTTTTGGAGCTAAATTTAAGGAGTTTTCCGGCGGATTTTCTGGGGTAGATGCTGCTGTTTGCGATTGATCGACCTTAGCACTATTTTCTGGAACATTGGCGAGTTCGTTGGCTGTGGCGATCGGGCGATCGCCCGTGTTTTCAACTTCCACCGCATCGGCTGGTTTTAACTCGCCTATTCCGGGAATTTCGGCCGAATTTTCAAAGTTTGTATTCAGACTAATTTCAGTCTGTGATTCTGTCAATTTTTCAGTAGCTAATGTCTCTTTCTCTGGAGCGATCGGCATCGCTGCTAATGGTAGAGAACCGACAAGTAGATACAGTAAACCTATACCACCAGCACTCAATAGTAGATGTGCTTTCATGACAACTCCTCACAAAATATATTGTAAAATTGCTATTACGTTTCCAGAATTATAAGGCTATTTTGTATTTATAACCACAAAATTTTGAATTAATAATTTTTATATTTGCGATAAGACAGATGCGGAACAATATCACAAAACCGATATTTAGGCAACTACTTTTTCAAAATTCGATCGAGCTTTTGCAAAATAACAATAGCCACGCCAACACTCAAAGCCAACCCCAACCAATAATTATCCGCCACCAATTTACCCCGATCCAAAGCCAAACCCCCCAGGGGCGGCCCGATCAAATAGCCGATCGCCCAACACTGAGAATTAACCGCCAAATACACGCCGCGCAGAGATTCCGGCGCTAAATCCACCACCAAAGCAGAAGCAAAAGGCGTATAAGCAACAGTCGCCACCGACAAAAAGCTCAACCCTAAAACAGCTAAAAATAAATTACCAGTTGCAGCCATTCCCGTCAAGCCGATCGCGATAAATCCAATTCCCCACAGCAGCGCCGAAACCATCAAAGCTTTCGGAAACGAAAACCGCCTCAAAACTTTCACAACCGGCATTTGCAAAGCCACAGTTAAAAACGTGCTAAAAGCAAACAAAACGGTAATTGTACCAGTTGAAAAGCCTGTTCCCGATGTCCCCACCTGCACAAACTTGCTAAAATACAGCGGCATCGTGGTTTGAATTTGCGAAATGTAGAGAGTGAAGAGAGTATTTACCACAGCATAGATCAGCAAAGTCCGATCGCGCAGCGCCACCATCCAGCCATTTTGCAGATTTTTTTTGCCTTTATCCTCTGTATTAGCTGGTTTGTACGTTTCCGCGACGGC
This sequence comes from Microcoleus occultus BM001215366, assembly GCA_036700145.1. GTDB lineage: Bacteria > Cyanobacteriota > Cyanobacteriia > Cyanobacteriales > Microcoleaceae > Microcoleus. Next base: position 5,767 of record JAUBOH010000030.1, on the reverse strand, counting down.
GATCGCCACCACCGCAAACAGCACTAAAAACGAGATACCGTCGATAATAAAGAGCGATCGGTAATTTCCCGTTAGCGCAATCAAAACACCGCCCAAAATAATCCCAACTTGCAAACCCAAATTATCAGCAAGCCGCGTCAAAGCAAAAGCCTCCTGTCGCTGTTCGCCCTCAGTTAAATCCGCCACCATCGTCTCGGTTGGAGGCCAATACAAACCCACGCCAAAACCCATCAGTAAATTGCCCGCAACTAATCCCGTAAAATCATTAGTTGCCGCCAGTACAAAAGAAGCGACAGCCGAAATAATTGCCGCCAGTAATAAAGTTCGCCGCCTTCCCCAAAATTGGGAATCGCAAAAAGAACCGCCCAAAACGCGGCCCAATATTCCCGAGATTGAACCGCTACCCAAACCGATGCCAACAGCAGTCGCAGATAAGCCGACGCGATCGACAAAAAAGATCGGTGCATAAAATAAGGTAAAACCGGTGCCGCTTTGGGACAGGAATCTGCCGGCGGTGAGAATCCAAACTTGATGCGGGAGGCGGGGAAGCCAAGATGATAATTGAAATTTAGGCATATATTATTTATAATAGTCGGCGATTGAAACCGCGTCTAAATTAATGAACAATTGGCGGTTGAAACCGCCTCTACACAAACAAAGTCCGTCTCTAAGAGACTCAAGAATCAAGCAAGTATTAAAGCAGGGTTTGGTATTTTGGACTGACGCATCTATGCCAAAGAAACCGGGTTTTTTACCGAATCTGCGGGTGAGTGCGAAAGATTTTGGTAAAAAAACCCGGTTTCTAACTACCCGTGCGTCTAGGACTATATTAGGAGTCAAACCCAAACTCAACCTTACTTGTTCGCAAACTTCGCCACAAATTCAAGCATAACGAGTCTGTCTTTCCAATGAGTAATTATCGATCGATTTTGGACGATCGCCGCAACTTTTAAACTGTGGCTGTGCGATCGCACGCGCGGGCTAATCCCAGTAGGGTGCGTCAGCTTTTAGCAGTCAATTCTTGCTCAAACAATCCGCTGCTGACGCACCCTACAGCCCGAGCGCTTAACAATTCTTCAGGATTAGTTAAACAAAAGTTACCATAAATTTAAAAATACTTAACACGATTTTAGGAAAAAGTTAGTTAAGCTCTAGAAAAGGCAGAAAAAAATTTAGAGGGTCTAATTATATGACAGCTATTACTACATCGAGAGTGGAATCAATCAGACCCCGCTGGCAAGCAATTGTCATGGTAGCCTTAATTTTCTGGCTCAGCGGTAGCCTGATTATCGATCTAGTAATCATGCCCAGTTTCTTTGTATCGGGCATGATGACATCTCCCGAATTTGCAACAGCCGGAAATTTAATGTTCTGGGGATTCAACCGCGTTGAGTTAATCTGTTCGGGCTTGGTAGCAACGGGTTTGATGGTTTTGAGCAATTTATTCGGTGACTTCGGCAAGCGCCGCCGCACAGCAATCATATTATCATTGGTACTTCTGGCGATCGCCCTGATTGACACCTACGCTCTGACACCTCAAATGAGCGCCTTGGGAATTCAGCTAAATCTGTTCGATGCCGCAACAGAAGCTCCCGCCGGCATGAATCTACTGCACCAAGGATATTTTGCTTTGGAAGCAGTGAAGTTGGCAGTCGGCGCTACACTGCTCGGCTGGTGCTACCAAAACCAAGTTTAATCGATCGTAAAAATTAGCACGCGACGATAAAAACTAGGACACGGCGATAAAAACTAGGACACGGCAGTGCCGTGTCCCTACAATGAATTGAGGTAGGGACACGGCACTGCCGTGTCCTCTTATTCGGCTGCTTCGTTTCCTCTTATTCGGATGCTTCGTTTCCTCTTATTCGGATGCTTCTGATAAATCAGATTTTGGCCACAACAGGCGCAAGCCCATCACCGCAAATCCGATCGCCGCGATCGCCTTTACCACTCGCTCCGGCAACACCTCCGCCGTACCTTGCCCAACCAAAACACCAATTAAACTCGCCAGCAGCAGCGCCGATGCGGTACCGAAAAATACAGCCCGGGGCGAATTGCAACTGCTACCGAGGGCGATCGCCGCTAATTGACTTTTGTCTCCCAATTCTGACAAAAACACTGTAATAAAAGTTATTCCCAAAAGTTGCCAGTCCATATTTTTTTCAGTTATTAGTTAGCTCTTGTAGAAATCTAGGACTTGTATCGTTTCCGGTTTCATCGGTATTGTTCCACTGGACAAACAGTCAACAGTCAACAGTCAACAGTCAACAATCATCACGAAGAGTACAACCGGAATTGATCTTACTGACAAACTGACAATTAACCCAGCACTTCCCACAGCAAAACCGCCGAAATCGCCAGCAAAATCGCTCCGGCTGCTCTCTCCAAAGTTCTCGGAGCAATCCGACTAGCCAGCCACCTTCCCAGCAAAACCCCCAGCAAACTGGTTGCGATCAAAGCCGAACCCGCACCCGCAAACACAATCAAAGGATTCCGAGATTCAGCCGTCATCAGCAAAATTGCGAGCTGAGTTTTGTCTCCAATTTCAGCCAAAAAAATAGTTGCAAAAGTCGAGCCAAAAATTGCCCAGTGCTGCGGCTTCAGTCCTTTTTCTGCCTGACAAATATCGGAATTTACACTCACTGGAAGTTCAGCCGACTCCAGAGAAGTTAAAGCAGCACAACTCTCAGAAGTTTCTTTTTCTCTGAGTTTTTGTACTTGTACCTGTGGCGGCAAATCGGAATTTGGGGTTTGTGAGTCAGAAGCAGACAAGCTTGGCGGTACAGAATCAAGTTTCACGGGCAATGAGTGCTAAATACTATTTATTTTTGACTTCTAGTTTTAATCTTAACTTTGTTAGTGCCTGGTTTTACCAAAGCAGGGTCATCTTTTTTTAACCGGAGATTTCCGCAACTGATGCCTGAAACAACTTGCCGTACCCAAATACTGATATAAGCCCCACACCTATGGCATTTGTGATTACTCATCGATCAAGTGCCGTAAGTTCGATCGCCCGCATCGCCCAAACCGGGTACAATAAAGCCCTGTTCGTTGACTGTTTCGTCGATCGTTGCCGTATAAATAGTCAAACTCGGGTACTCTGCACTCAGCCTCTTGAGAGCCGGAGGAGCAGCCACCACAGAAATAATCCGAATCAAGTTTGAGTCAATTCCCCGTGCAGTCAATTCCTGCATTGTCGCCACAATCGTCCCGCCAGTCGCCAGCATCGGCTCGCTAATTATCACCCGCGTTTCGGGGTTAAACTGCGCCGGCAATTTGTTCAAATAACAAGTTGGTTCCAACGTCTCCTCATTCCTCGCCATACCCACGTGGTAAACAGAAGCCAGCGGCACAACCGTCTGAATTCCTTCCAGCAGTGCCAAACCAGCCCGCAAAATCGGTACCACGCATAACGGAGCTTGCGGGTTGATAAACGTCGCCGGACATTCACTCAAAGGAGTTTGCACCGTTGTTTCTACTGTCGGCAGCCAATCTCGAATTGCTTCGTAAGCCAGCCACCTTCCCAATTCTGTCATCGCAGAACGAAAAAGTACCGATGGGGTGGCAGCGTCGCGAGCGACAGCCAGCCAGTGCTTAATTAACGGATGCGGAGGAACGTAAACGCGCAGTTGCAGAGGCATTGGGAATTTGGGGAGATTGCTAGGTTTCAGGCATTTTATGCGGTGCGATCGATCCAGTTCGAGACCTTCGCCAACCGACGGTCGATCGCCAATCGCAACTTATCACATCCTTGAGGGCGCAGACAAGGGGAGAGTGGGTTTGTTTGATTCTGCAGAATGCCTTCTGCATAGCTGCCTTCGTTTGCCGATCGACCAAACGAGAGCTTATTGAAATACTTTTCCAATAGTATTGACATTTATTAGCAACAAGCTTATAGTAGTTTTTAGTGTTCTCCTCTCAAAGGATCGGCAGACGGGAGCAGTCGGCAATGGTAGACTGCTCCCGCATTTTTTTTTGGAGGTATGAGCTAGAAGCTAGAGGGCATTCGGGAGAAGGCACAAAATGCAGAGGAAAAATGAGAGAGGTAAGAGATCGGCGAGAGCGATCGACTGTAATATTATAGAAATATTAAGATTTTTAACCTAATGTCAGCTCCTACCCAATCCCAGTTATTTTCTCCCAACTCCCTCCCGAAAAAGCAAGAATTTGATGTAATTGTCATCGGTTCCGGCATTGGCGGACTCGTCACTGCCACCCAGCTAGCCGCTAAAAAAGCCAAAGTTTTGGTACTCGAAAGCTACCTGATTCCCGGGGGTAGTGCTGGATATTTCGATCGAGAAGGCTACAGATTTGATGTCGGGGCCTCCATGATATTTGGATTCGGACAGCGCGGTACCACCAACCTCCTCACCCGCGCCCTCAAAGCAGTCAACGTCACCCTAGAAACAATTCCCGATCCAGTGCAGCTTCACTATCACTTACCCGACGGCTTGGATCTTGAAGTTCCCCAGCCTTATGACAAATACTTGCAAGAACTAATTGATAGGTTCCCACACGAGCGCGCCGGAATCCAGAAATTTTACGGCGAATGCTGGAACGTCTTCAACTGTCTCAACGGCATGGAATTGCTATCCCTAGAAGAACCCGGATATCTGGTGCGAGTCTTTTTTCAGAATCCTTTAGCCTGTTTGGGATTAGTAAAATATTTGCCTCAAAATACTGGCGACATTGCGCGGCGCTACATAAAAGACCCTACGCTGCTGAAATTTATCGACATGGAATGCTACTACTGGTCTGTAGTACCCGCAGACTTGACGCCAATGATTAACGCCGGAATGGTATTTTCCGACAGACATTACGGCGGCATCAATTATCCCAAAGGCGGAGTAGGTCAAATTGCCCAAAAATTAGTAGAAGGACTAGAAAAATGCGGCGGGAAAATTCAATACAAAGCTAAAGCTAAAAAAATTATCACAGAAAACGGTCGCGCTGTCGGAGTCGAGCTAGCAAGCGGCGAAGTTTACCGGGCCAAGCGGATAGTTTCTAACGCCACGCGGTGGGATACTTTCGAGAAATTGCTACCCGCAGAAGAGATGCCAGCTAGCGAGAAGAAATGGCAGCAGCGCTATCAAAAAGCCCCCAGTTTCTTGAGCTTGCATTTGGGAGTAGAAGCAAGCGTCATCCCCGCCGGTACTGCCTGCCACCACATTTTGTTAGAAGATTGGGACAAAATGGAAGCGCCGGAAGGAACTATTTTAGTGTCAATTCCAACACTGTTAGATCCAGATTTAGCTCCCGAAGGATATCACATCGTTCACGCTTTTACTTCGAGTTGGATGGAAGAGTGGGAAGGACTTTCGCAGCAGGAATACGAAGATAAAAAGGAAGAGGCGGCAGGGAGAATTATTGAAAGATTAGAAAAGATTTTCCCCGGTTTAGATGCCGGTTTGGATTATATGGAAGTGGGGACAGCGCGATCGCACCGCCGCTTTTTGGGGCGCGAAGACGGAACTTACGGGCCGATTCCGCGACAGAAGTTAATGGGTTTGCTGGGAATGCCGTTTAATCGAACTTCTATGCCTGGTTTGTATTGTGTGGGCGACAGTACGTTTCCCGGACAGGGTTTAAATGCGGTGGCGTTTTCTGGGTTTGCTTGCGCGCACCGAATTGCGGTGGATTTGGGTTTTTAGGAGAAGTGTGGCAACACAGGTTGCCTCATTTCTAACTCAGGATTTATGGATTGGGAGCAAGTAGCAAGTAGGGTGCGTCGCTAGGAGAAAATCTGCAAGTTATATCCAATATCTCG
>JAUBOH010000029.1:0-29088 GCA_036700145.1 Microcoleus occultus BM001215366 | reverse complement strand
CTATGATTCTAGATTGCAGAGTTCCGCTGGAGATTGCGGCAGAGTCAGAGTAAAAGATGTGCGCCACAACTCGTCAGTTTCAGAACTTTCTGCCGGAGTGCTAGACACATCAATAGTACCATTCAAGTGCTGCACTAAACTCTTTACCAGCGCCAGACCCAAACCCGTACCGGCGATCGCTTGGTCAGTAATGCCAGTGCCCCGGCGGAACTTCTCAAAGATGTGGGGCAAATCAGCAGCAGAAATGCCGGGCCCAAAATTAGAAACGCTGAGGACAATATAGCCGGCAACCTCAGATGCCTCGAAGACTACCGCATTTCCAGAAGCTGAGTATTTTCCAGCATTCGTCAGCAGTTCCAGCAGCACTCGCTTGAGACTGTCCGGGTCGGTTTCCAAGCAAGGGGCAAACTGGGGCAAATCCACCTTCAGAGTCAATTCCTTATCCGCCCACTTTTTCTCAAAATCCCCAGCTAAATCTTGAATTAAACGCTTGAGATCGATTTTGATTAGAGAAATCGGGACTTGCTGAGGCTCAAACTGCTTGAGAGCCAGCAAATCGTTAACCAGAGCGGTTTCCTTAGAACACTGCTGCTCTAGAATGTCGAGATACTTAGCCCGACTCGCTGACGGCTGTTCAGCTTGTTTTAGCATCAGAATTGCCAGCTTCATGATTGTTAAAGGAGTTCGCAACTCGTGACTCATTGTGCTGAGAAACTCGTCTTTAATCAGCTTCAATTTTCGCAGTTGCTCTTGTTGAATGGCAGATTGTTCGTACAGTTTCTCCTGCACGTCCAGACTTTGCTGCAACTGAGCGGTTCTATCTTTGACTAGGCTTTGCGCTTCCTTAATCGCCTGATTTTGGATAATCGCCCTGCTCGCTTGAACACAAACTAATTCCACAACTTCCAATTCTTCGGGACTCCAAGCGCGCGGCTCGGAGTGCTGCAAAACCAAGAACCCCAGGACGGTTTCCCGTCCCGTTGCGCCCACGATCGGAACCAGTAGTAGGGCGCTAATGCCTTGGAGTTTCAAGATTTCTGCGACGATTTCTGGTTCGTTGCCGATCGATTCGACGGAGTGAGCGAGGACGAGGGGTTTGGGTGCGCTGTGGAATGCTTGGCCGCACAAATTAGATTCCGACAGCCAAAAAGCCGGAGAGTTATTTGGTTTTGAGTTGGGATTTTTGGATTGGGAATTAGCAGTTTTTTCCAATTTTTTTGTTTTGGCTGTAGAGGTTTGTTTCCCCGCATCGCTTTGTTCTATTGCTGGTTTGCTTTCATTTTTTGTGTAAGCCGATTCGCAAACTAATACAATTTTTGCTTTGGGTGTTTGATTGGGAGAGGAAGTTTTTAAGAGGGGGTCTGTATATTTCAACAGCAGGATTTGACCTCTATCTACTTCCAGGGTAGCGACGGTATTTTCAATAACTTGCTGCAAAATTCGATCGACTTCAGAAGTCGTGTCGATCGATGCTGCAACTGAGGCGATGAGATTTTTGTATTTAGCTTGTCGCTGTAACTGTTGGTTTAAAGTGGCAATTTCTTGATTTTTTTGAATGTGAGAAATCGCGATGCCGATCGCCTCCGATGCTGCTTCTAGGCGCAGGCGCTCGGCAGCCGACCAGTCGTGAGGTTGCGACTTACCCACAATTATCATGCCATTTACAGCCCCTCCAAATCGCGCTGGCCCAGCCAAAATTGCCCGAAAAGGCAGCTCTGTCGCAGGGGAATTGGGCTCAGATGCCGGACTCTCGATATAGTCGGATATCCCCACTATCTCGCCGTCTGCTAGCACGTTTGCCAATACGGGATGTTCGAGCGATATGCTGGGCGATGTTAATTTTGTGGTTTCGGAGCGTTCTGGTGTTTGAGTTGAATCGGCGCCAGCACCGACAGCAGTTGGCCGATCGCTCCTATTTTGCCAGCACGCATTGGGAAATGCTACTTGTTTGTCTTTGACAGCAGCAACCACACACCAGTCTGCCTCCAAGGCCGCCCCCAAAGTATTAGCTATTTGCAGCAGCAAGATTTCTCTATCGAAGCTGCTGGCGAGAATTTGGTAAATTTGCCGCCCGATCGGGGCAGGATCGACCTGGTACTGCATTATTCGATCCAGAAATTTTTGAACTGATACTGGTTCTGCGATTTGCGGTAAATGGAAAGTGCAAGACTCTCTTGGCGATCGGTCGATCGGACTAAAGTCTTGATTTCCCGTGCGATCGATCATAGCAACCAAGCCTTTATTCTAATTTGATGTTTGATCCCGCAGGCTGCGTGCAAATATAGAACCTATCCATAACTGTCCCCTTGAGTGTTATGAGCTTGCTTTCTGTCAACGGCGCCGTCCGTCGGCGGGTCGCTATATCTGTGAAAAATACACCCTGGTCTAACCGAGTTCTATTTTCCTGTTTTCTACCTTTCCATCTGTACCGGATGAACTTTACCATCCTTTACCCAATCAGGATAAATCCCATTTCCACTAATTTCGACGGTTATTAGTAGTATGAAGCTTTTCTAGAGACCGCTTGGTGACACCCCTCTCCTGATTCTGTGATCTTTCCTATTTAAGTTTGTGACGATCGCCTATTTTGATTGTGATACAAATCAGCCGATCCAGTGACCGCGATCGCAAAAATTAAGATTCAACAAATCCTCACTCATGACCGATATGAGAGTTTGGGAGTTTTTGCTCAAAAACTCATTTCTCACAGCTCAAAGAGACACTATTCCTGCTCAGTTGTTAAATTTATCCGACCTTCCTGCTTACTTATTTTGTGCTTCCTGTTGGGCTTTATCGCTATTTTGGCGGTAAAGTGCCGTCCGGTTGAGGGCCGTGGTGTAGCGGGGATGCTTGGAGGGGACGGCGGCCATCAAATCCGAAGCTTGCTGCCACTTAGCAGCTACTACTAACCAATCCTGGCGAGATTGAGCGGTTTTGCCGTCGGCGGCTGCTTGCTGGGCCACTCGCACTGCTTGTGCAAAAGAGTCAACAGCAGAATTAGCAGTCTCCTTAGAAATTTTCAAAGCAGGTGTTGCGGACGAGGTCGCAACTGCTTGGGTGGTAGCTTGCGTGCTGTTTGGCACTTGGGAATTGAGTCCTTTGTAGATGGCGGCCGCCGCCGCGAGCAACAGCACGCTCAAGCAGACGCCGCCGGCGATACCGCGCTGAAATTGCCGCGGTTCCTGCATCGATCGAGGTGCAGCGATTCTCGGCAGAGCCAGCTTGCCCCCTAGAGCTTGGCGTTCGTGGTGGGCGGCGGCGAAACGCTTGAACAAATTCGGCTTTTTGAGTTTAATTTCTTGAGACCACAGCAGTTGATTCTCCGGATCGCGGCTAATTTCTTCGAGCCACAGCAGTTGGTGTTCTCGGACAAGCCGGCTGTTGATGTTGACTCGGCGAATGTTGCGGGGATCGAGGCCCTCCAAAATTTCTCGGACTCGATCGACCAAGCTAGACTGTTCGAGCAGTTGGGGTGTTGCAGCTTCGCACAGCAGTTGCAGCACCCCCTCTGCAAACACGGCTCTGGCTCTGACACCTACCTGTGCGAGTCTGTCGTTAAGGATTTGAATAATCGCTGCAACCGAGCCCTCGCGAGCTTGTCGAGCAATGTCATCTATTGGATTCGCCATAAAACTATGTTGACACTTAGCAATCTGGTAAGTATTGTTAACCGAAAGTCTCGGATCTGATTTTCATCCATACAGGTTATCACTGACACTGCCAGGTTAAAATCAACAAGTGCAAATCTTCTTGCATACCGATCCCACTTAAAATTATCACCACAGCATCGAACCGGGCGAACAGGAAATAAACTATGGGCAAAGTAATTAGCGGTAAAATTTTTGTTGTAGACGACAACATCGATACAGATCAAATTATCCCTGCCGAATACCTGACCCTAGTTCCCTCGAAGCCGGACGAGTACGAGAAACTAGGCAGTTATGCGATGATTGGGTTGCCCGATCGCTACGGCAAGTTTATCGAAACCGGCGAACAGAAAACCCGGTATCCGATTATCATTGCCGGCGAAAATTTTGGCTGCGGTTCTTCGCGGGAGCACGCTCCGATCGCTCTCGGGGCTGCGGGGGTCAAAGCAGTGGTAGCTTTGTCTTACGCGCGCATCTTCTTTCGCAATTGCTCGGCTACTGGCGAATTGTACCCGATCGAATCAGTCGATCGGCTTTGCGACTTATTTGTAACAGGTCAAGAAGTGACGATCGACTTTGCGGGCGATCAAATTATCAACCACACTCAAAATCTCACTTGCTCCCTCAAGGCTTTAGGAGATGTCGGCCCCGTGATTGATGCCGGAGGGCTGTTTGCTTACGCACGGCAAACGGGAATGATTGCGGCTCGTTCTTAACTGGTAAAACTCCTGGAATGTAGGTAGGGTGCACGGCACAAGAGTACCTGACAAATACAGCGTTTTCCAGGTTGGTAGGGACACTTAAGATGCCGTGTCCCTACGGGGATCGATCGCGAGTGCTGTAGGGACGCTCTTGCACTGGCGGTGTCCCTATCTATGTATCAATAGAGTCTCAAATCGACTCAAGAAAATTCAATAAAATACGCTGGTGAGGAATGCCGAAAGGTCGCACATCTCCTGACTTTTGAGAATAGCATTTTCCCGCCCGAATATCCTGAGCTGTCAACAACTGCATATCCCAACCCTCGTGTAAAACTAAATCCTTGACATCCGCACCAAGTTGTGAGTGAAAAACATGGCGGACAATATCTCCTTCGACATCGCAACAGAAAAAAGAGACACTTGGAGGAGCATAGCCAATTTCCTCTGATAATTCCCGCAATACAGCCACTTGGGCAGTTTCTCCCGGTTCCAAGTGTCCGCCAAACAAAGCCCAATGTCCGGGATACCGGATCTGAGGAATATCGTCCCGCAACTGGCAGAGAAACTTGCCGTCTCGGTACAAAATCGCGATCGCAACGTGAATTTTAGTCATTAGTCAGTAGTCAGTAGTCAGTAGTCAGTAGTCAGTAGTCAGTAGTTATTTAACAGGAATACACGGATTAATTATCGAGTATTCCTCAGAGATTAAATAAATAAGGAAGAGAGAACAAAGAGCAATTATCAAATAACAAATAACCAATGCCTATTTCCCCTTTTCTGAACTGGGAGTGCGCTGTAACTGTTGCATTTCCTCAACATAAACTTCACCTAAATCCTTGCCGGCCAATTCCTTCAGAGTAATGCTCTTGTAGCGGACTTCTCCCTTAAGCAACACTTCATCGCCAACCTGGGGCAAAGCTTGCTTTGTTAAAATCCACATCCTACCCGTACCGTCTTGAAGTTGATAAGCCGCATTTCCCACAAACGGAGCGCGATTTTCCACCTTTCCCCGGAGATAAACTTCACCATCGACTTGGCGTTTTTGTTGAATGTCGCCAATGCTAGCAACATTAAAGCCAAGATTAAGTTGAGACAGAGGTAAACTGCCACAACTGAACAAAGCGGCAGCGAATATGAGCGATAAAGAGCCGATGCAGCTTTTTTGAACCCAAACTTGCTTAATTGCAGTAGTCATTAGTTAAATAATTGGAGATTGGAGATTTAAGGTTTGAGATACGAGTTACCTTAGCAGAATCCAAGTTTAACAGCCAGAGCCTGCGCTTCAAGCTAAAATCTAAAATCGTCAGCCCTAACCCAGAGTCTACAATGGATGCCAAAACTGCTCAAATACTAGATGGGAAAGCTTTAGCAACAAAGATTCAAAGCGAGCTGAGCGATCGAGTCCGCGCCCTACAACCCCAAAACGGGCGTCCACCGGGACTTGCGGTGCTGATGGTGGGCGACAACCCAGCCAGCGCGGCTTACGTGCGTAACAAAGAGCGAGCCTGCGCTAAAGTAGGCATAGCTTCCTTCGGCAAGCATTACCCAGCCAACGCCACTCAAGCCGAACTCGAACTTGCAATTCATGCGCTCAACTCCGACGATCGAGTAGACGGGATTTTAGTGCAACTGCCGCTACCAGAGCACTTAGACGCAATTTCCCTACTGTACCAAATTGCCCCCGACAAAGATGCTGACGGGCTTCACCCTGTAAACTTAGGCCGCTTGGTGCGTGGCGAGCAAGGTTTGCGGAGTTGTACTCCCGCAGGAGTGATGCGACTGTTGCAAGAATACCAGATTGATTTGAAAGGAAAAAACGCCGTTGTTTTGGGACGGAGTATTTTGGTGGGTAAACCGATGGCGCTGATGCTGTTAGAATCGGACTGCACTGTTACTGTAGCTCATTCGCGGACGAAAAACCTAGAATCGATTACCAGCCAAGCCGATATTCTAATCGCCGCCGTCGGCCGCACAGAAATGATTGCAGCTAATATGGTAAAACCGGGAGCAGTAGTAATCGATGTCGGTATTAACCGCGTGGTTAATCCAGACGGTACGAGCCGTTTGGCCGGAGATGTGGACTTTGATGCTGTTAAAACAGTAGCCGAATTTATCACGCCGGTGCCGGGAGGAATCGGGCCGATGACTGTGGCGATGCTGCTAGCAAATACCGTTTGGAGTTACAGCATCAAGTAGTCATTAGTCATTACAAATACACCCAACGCAGGGTGCGGATCTGTGAGATTTTCGCTCGGATTTGAATACGATCGATCGCGGCGCACCCTACTGTTTGACAGCAACAACGCGAATTCGGCGATAATCTGCAATCCAATTACCATCGCGGTAAAGCGCGGGCCGCAAACGTTCTGCAACTGCGAGAATTGCGCGCGATCGCACTTCCTCCGACAACCCCGACAAAAACCCGCCAGCAAACATTTCAATCCAGTTTACTATACCCGCGCGGCCGCCTTCTAGGGGAGTAGGTCGATCGAACAAAACCGCATAACCAACATCAAAACCCTGCTTTTCCAAAAGCCCAGCATACTCGCCGATACTCGGAAAATACCAAGGATTAAGCGCTTGGGGTTCCTCGCAGCCAATTTCTGACAAAACACTCAAAAGCGCCCGGACGATCGCCCCCACGTTCCCCTTACCGCCAAACTCAGCCACAAAACGCCCTCCCGGCTTCAGCGATTTTTCCACGCAATTAATCACAGCATCCGGCTGTTTAATCCAGTGCAAAACAGCATTAGAAAACACAGCATCAAGCGGATATTCTACTTGAAAACTTCTAGCATCGGCTGCGGCAAAGTTAATGTGAGGATAGTTTACTTTAGCCGTGGAAATCATCGACAAAGATGAATCAATCCCATACACAAAAGCACCACTTTGAGCAATCTTTTCAGTTAACTGTCCCGTACCACAGCCTAAATCTAGAATGCGTTCTCCAGCCTTCGGAACCAACAACTCCAAAAGCGATTCACCGTACTGCCAAACAAAAGCATGACTTCCCTCATAAAGAGCAGAATTCCAAAAATCTTGTGACAACTCTTCTTTCCTCTTCTCTTCGTGTCCTTAGCGCCTTCGCGGTTCGTTAAAAAAAACATCCTTCACATTGATAGAACTGACGCGGTAGCTAGAAACCCGGTTTCTACCTATATTTATCGTTACTAAACCTATTGCTCGTAGAAACCGGGTTTCTGAGACGAGGGCGCAGTTCGTTATGAAATTATTTACCAGCAAGCAGATTAATTGCATCCCCATCAATACGGCAAACCCTAGTCTTTTCCAGAATGCGCGCCCCCTGCTTTTGATAAAACGAAATTCCCGGTGCATTCCTAATATTCACAGTCCATTCAATCCGCCCGCAATTTGTGGACTCAGCAATTTGTGCCAAAGACTTTAACAGAGCTGTACCGACTCCTAAACCGCGAAAATGAGATTGCACAAATAAATCATCAAGCCAAAGGCAAGGCTGAGCCAAAAGACTTGAATAGGAAGCAAAAAACATAGCAAATCCTACCGCTGTTCCGGCAACTTCCGCCAACAAGACTCGCACTAGCGGAGACTCGACAAATAGTGTTTGCTGCAATTTGTCTGCTGTTGCCACAAACCCACTGATAGAGCCATCAAACTCGCTTTTTTGTGCAATAAAAGCCAGAATCAATTCCAAATCAGCCAGCTCTGCTTCTCTAATTTTGATATCTAACTTAGCCATTGTTTAATTCTCAATCTCGCCTATTAATCACTGTATTAAATGCCATCATAAATGTCCAATATCTGTTTAACTAACAATTTATACTTTTAAAATATTAATGAAGGGGAAATTATGGAACTGCGACATTTGCGTTACTTTATTGCGGTTGCAGAAGAGTTGAATTTCACTCGTGCAGCCGATCAACTCCATATGGCCCAACCACCGCTGAGTCAACAAATCCAGCAGTTAGAAGCAGAATTGGGGTTTCAATTGTTTCGCCGCACCAAACGGACGGTTGTGCTAACGGAAGCGGGAAAGGTTTTTTTTGAGGAGTCGCAAAAAATTCTGCTGCAAGTCGATCGAGCTATTCAACTCGGCCAACAGACAAGCCGGGGCGAATTGGGACAATTGACCGTAGGCTTTGTGAGTTCTGCAGCTCATAATGTAGTTCCAGCCATTTTGCAGGCTTTTCGCACTCTGCATCCAGCGGTAAAGCTCGAATTGCGAGAAATGACTACAAATCAACAGTTACAGCGACTGCGAGAAGGACAAATAGACATCGGCTTCATTCGCCCTCCGGTGGAGGATGGGGTAAATTCTGAAATTGTGTTTCGGGAACCGCTAATCGTGGCTTTGCCGCAGACGCATCGCATGGCCGATCGCGCTTACGTAGAATTGCGCGAACTTTCCACGGAACCGTTTATCATGTTTCCGCGTTCCCTCGCTCCGGGGCTGTACGATCCGATCGTCAGTCTTTGTCAGCAAGCAGGTTTTAGCCCTCGCGCCGCCCAAGAAGCGATTCAAATGCAAACAATTGTTAGTCTCGTCGCCGCCGAGATGGGAGTGGCGATCGTCCCCGCGTCGATGCAAAATTTCCAGCGCAGCGGGGTTGTTTACAAAGCGCTTTCAGAATCAACCTGCATTGTGGCGATCGCTCTAATTTGGCGCAGCCATCCAACGCCCGCAGTGCAGAGGTTTTTGGAAGTCGCCAGACAAATCAGCGGATTTGAGTAATTAAAAATTATTTTTCATAAACTATTTAATAATTCAATGCCGATTTGGCGGTAACATAGCTTGGCGAGTCAATGCACAAGCAGTTGCAATCATTTCAGCAGCTCGTTCAATTTCCAACCCTGTAGTAAATTTGCCGATACCGATCCTCAATGCGCCCTGAATTAAATTTTCAGGCAAGTCTAATGCTTGAAGAACATGAGAGGGAGCCTCAACACCAGACGAGCAGGCAGCACCTGTAGAGATAGCCAACTGAGAACGAACTCTAGCAACGATCGCACTGTTGGGAACGTCGGGGATAGAGATGTGGAGATTACCAGCTAAGCGACAGGAGATATCTCCGTTGATGACTAAACCAGGAATTTTATCTAACAGCAAGCTTTGTAATCTGTCTCGGCTTTGGGCGATCGCCCTTTCATCTTCTTCCATTTCCAACTGACGCAAGCGACAAGCTTCCCCTAATCCAACAATACCAGGAACGTTAAAAGTTCCAGACCTCAACCCCTTCTGATGCCCACCTCCAAAGATAATTGGTTTTAGCTGATATCCTTTCCTGACAACCAATGCCCCGGAACCTTTAGGCCCGTAAAGCTTGTGTGCAGAAATGGCTAAGTAAGTAATACCCCACTCTTCAAAGTTTATGGGGATTTTTCCTACAGCTTGGGAAGCATCGCACAGAAACGGAATGTCATATTTTTGAGCAATTTTTCCAACTTCTGCGATCGGATAAATATTACCAATTTCGTTGTTTGCCGCCATCACACAGAGCATTGACAGCCCCGACGCACAGACTCGATCGAGATAGTCTAAGTCTAATCTACCTTTTGAATCAACCCGCAGCCTGATAATCTCAGCTAATTCCTTTTTAGCCAGCGCGTAACAAGTATCCAAAACGGCTTGGTGTTCAACTGACAATACAGCGAGGCGAAGCTTAGTTTTGGAACCAGCATCATCAGGTATCATTCCCTGAATGGCTAAATTAATACTTTCAGTTGCTCCTGAAGTAAAAATTACTTCTTTGGGTGAAGCTCCTATTAATTTAGCTATGTGAATAGCCGCTTGGAACACAGCTTTTTCTGCTTCATCACCGTAGGTATGATCGATGCTGCTAGCATTTCCAAATGCTGTTGTCATAAAATGCAGCATCAAATTCACTACCCGATAATCCACAGGAGTTGTTGAATGGTAATCAAGGTATATAGGATAACTTTTACTTTGTATTTCAGGAATCTGTACAGAGCTTGAATCTCTCCTAATTTGAGAATGATTTGTCATATATTTAGCTATACAGAATATGTAAAACCGTCCTGGACGAACGGGCGATCGGAAACCGGGTTTTTTACCGAATCTGTGATGCTCTAACGCGTCTTTTCGTAAAAAACCCGGTTTCTCGGCCCCAATGCGTCCAAGGCTATAAAACTTACTGACACTTCTCTTTGTACAATAGCTATCTGCGATTAGGTCAACCAAGCATTAAGACGATCCCAAAGGATGTCGCAGATACGTTCAGTTCTTTTTTCTACAAAAGACTTATCCCACAGCCCTATCGCTCCCAGTTGCACAATAGGTAGGATGTGATGCTTGTGTTGCGTTTTTTTCAACAACTTAATTGTTTCGTCTTTCAAATCAACCCCGTTGTCCTCTGCTTCCTTTTTTAAGGAAGTCAAATTATCAGGATCTGTTTCTGCTAAATGCCGATAGTAAATCCATTTCTCAATCCATGCTTTGTTACTCGCAGAACTATTAATTTCTGTAGGGAGCAGGAGCAGGTTTCCGATTTGCTCGTAATCATCATCATTCTCATACAAAGCTGCGTCCCAATCAGCCCCAGATAGTAGTTTCGGTTTTTGAGGTGCTACGTGCTCAATACTTTTAAAATCTTCAGAAACCCATTTTGTTGCTTCCAAGTATGATGGAGATGACCCTAATGTTCCACTTTTCATCAGACCTGGATTAGCTTTATCCGAAATAGTATCGTGTGCGGTGACGAAGAGAGCAAACTTGCAAACCATTTTTGCTTCGTCATATCTCAGATACTGTGTTGCCTTCTTCTTCCATTCTTCTTTAGTTTCTATTTTTTTATCTTTCAGTTCATTCATCAAGTATGTCTTGAGTTCAAGAACTGTTACTTGATCATTACCTTTTTTCCATGACATTTTTTCGCGAAGTAACTTCCTGTATACTTCGTCAAGACCTGCATTCGGTAAAGCTGACCGCCAAAGCGTGAAGAATGCTGCCACTGCTTTGCAAGCAAAAACAAACTCATTATCCGCATTAGGTTCTTCGCGTATGACAAGAGCGTAGAAGCGACTTAGGATTGTGTTTGCCATTTTGTGTCCAGCATCCTTAAGGTACAAAACACAGAGTGCTGCCTCCTTTCTATGTGGATCTGCCACGTTCTCTGTCTCAGGTATAACAAGCTGTTTGTTGGGGTCAAACTTGCGGACTTTCTCCCAATAAGTAGCCAGATTGCCCATCCTGTGGATGAATTCCTCTCGCTCTTCGAGAGATTCAAAATTGTTGTACGTTTCGGTCAACCACTTTCTCTGTGCACTGAAAAGGGTCGATAGCTTTGTGGCATCTTGTGTCAATGCAAATAGGGTAAGATAGTCTTTGGTAAGCTTATTTTTGCTAGATGCACTAGACAAAGGAGCCAGCAACTGCTCTACTAAATTGAAATATTTTTCAGATTTCGAGCCTTTAAACCCTTCAATTTTATCACTTTTTGAGTTAACAATATTAACTACCAATGGCTTAAATGTTTCAAGTGCAGTTAGAGGAGTTCCTGTTGCATTGAGTGATTGAAACATATCAAATGCCCAATCTTCGGATACTGGTTCATTCAATGTAAAACAGCAACGTTGAAGCAGGTAATAACAAAAGACAAAAAGTTGAACCAGGGAACATACTCGCTTTTCATTTAAAGACATCGGGTTGCTACGATTCTTAACTATCTGTACCAATTCCGGTCGCTCGTAGCTCCACAAGTCTACTTCACTGATTTTATTATCCAGTAAGTCCCAAGCTGCGGGAAAAGGTTCATCATTTGAAGTTGAATCGTGGGCTTTTTCTACATTATTCAGCAATGAGTGCATTTTTCTGAGATTTTTTCCGACTAGGGAGCCTGTAGGAATCTGAGGGAATGTTGATTTGTTTGTAACAGCACTGATAAAAGATGCCAAAAAAGATGAAACTTCTGACTGATAGTGATCCTCATCTCCATCAAATGTCCACCCATCAACGGCTCCACGGATGATAATTGGCTTTCGAGACGGTGAACCACGTCGAAGATCAAATGAAAATAATTCCAGAAGAGTTGCTAAATAGCCATCAACTGCTTCTCTCAAACCATCGTAATTACTATCTTTCGGCAATTTTTCCCTTATTTGATACAATCGTTGGTAGAGCAGGCAAGCCAGTAAAGCAATTGTTGAAATTCTCTGCTGTCCGTCGATTACGTTGTCGATGTTTTTTGGAAGCGCTCTCTTATCTTGCGGTTTAATATTAGCAAGGGGATTAGATTCTTTGACAAGAATAACTGTTCCCAGAAAACGGATATTATTATCATTCTCCAGAAGGGCCTCAACTCCATGACTAATATCGGACATTAACTGCTCTATATTTTCAGTATCCCAGCTATAAGGTCGTTGATACAAAGGAATGTAGTATCCAAGTTCCGGTCGCTGAAAGAAATATGATATCGTTTCGCTTGAAGTGATAAAAGCTTGTGATATATCAACACTCATGTTTACTCCTTATCCAAAATTAACAGTTTGTTTTTAATCTACATTAAGAGAGGGTGTAAATTTGCCTTCAACGTATCAAAAATTACAAATGACAAGCCAAGCATGGTAAATCATCATCTTCTTCATCTAGAACTGAAGTTAGCACTTCGGCTAGCGTTCGATTAGGAATAATTTTTTTCTCCTTAGCCACTGCTTTATCATGCTCAGTAATAATCTCATCCTTCCGCTCAAGAAGTTCTAGCAGTGTCTCGCCTTGCGTCCAAGTGTAATGCCTCCCGTCTTTATGTTCTTGCTCGTATTTAACTGCCTCAGCAAATAATTCTGGATATTTTTCTGCTAGCATTACCCATTCATATTTGCGCTGAAAGAAACAGAAGAAGCAACCAGACCGACTGCGCCATTGGTAGTAGTCTGGTAGTCCAATTCCACTCTCTTCAAGCAGACGGATAATATCTGTCTTAGTCAGTCCCCGTTCCTTGAAGGGAAAAATAGGTTTGATATGAGGCTTGGTAGAAATGTATCCCTCACGATTTTCATCAGCCCGGATGCCAATGTAACTGATAGCCTCGTCATCCCCTATGAACCGCTCTAAGGGCTTGATCTTCATTTGCACTGTACACCAGCGCATCTTGGGTGAGGGCAGTACCCCTCCATAGACATCGAGCCAATGATCGAACCCGCGCTCTGCTGCGAGATAGTGGATTGTGATTCCCAGGCGAGCCTTGATCCGATCTAAATACTCGTATGTCTCCGGCAATTCCTTGTGCGTGTCGCAGAAGAAATATTCCATCTCTGGAATTTCTTTGTGTAGCAAAATGGCCAAGGCTGTGCTGTCCTTCCCCCCCGATAGGCCCAAAATATGTCTAACTGGTTTCTTGCTCATAATCTCGATTTTGACACTTTGAGAGCATCTGAGCAATACTGTCTTGAGCTCAATGGTGCGATCGCACCTCTGACTAGCAACTAAACTCGACTGACAAAGCCATTGACTGAGCGTCGCTGACAAATTAGGGATGGCTTGTTTCTTGACCGCGATCTCGATTTTGAGGCTTTCCCTGAATCTGAGCAACCTTCTCCTGAGACACCGCACCTAAAATTACTTCTGCCAGCTTAGCAACTACAGCTTGTCGTATTTGAGAGTTGTCAGGCAGTTTTGCAAGAATATCGTCAACTAAACGGTCAACTTGGTTTTGGCGATCGCGATCGATCCCTACCATCTGGTTAATTTCTTGACCATCAGGACGAGTGACTGTAATTCTGAGAGCATCAAAACCCGCACCTTTGGCAACAACCTCCTTTTGTAGGGCTTCCAAGTTCTTGAACCGCCTAGCGATATCGCTAAGCTTAATTTCAAACATTGTAATGTCATCATCTACCCAAGACTCCGGCGGCTTATCGGTGACAACCATCAGCAGTGCTTCTAACCACACTTGTTTTACTTTTGTTTCATCTATTGCCGCCTCGGTAAAACGTTTGAGAATTGGTTCAATACATTGTCCCGCCAGATGACTCGATCGAACCCGCAAATCTTCCCGTAGTTTAGTTTCATTACTGCGAACACCGAAGGCGTTGTAAAGGAGAGATTCACATTTAGCGAGTAATTCATCGTAAGCAGTCTGAATTTCTCGCAGGGATTGAACTAGCTTTTGGCGGAGCATTTTAGCCGTTGTACCGTCATCAGCTTCCCCCGTACCGATCGGAGGTAAACTGCAAGCTTTGGGCAAGGATGTAAACAACAGCTCATCTGGTTCTTGAGCCTGTTGCAAGGTTTGCAAAACTGCCAGCGCGCCACTACTGAGGCACTTGGTTTTTTTAGTGTAAGCGGGGAGCTTTTTCACGAATTGGAATAATGGTGTCGCCACCGTTATAAGTGTGGTATTTCGCATCTTGGCAGTTTTTTTCGCATTGGGATTGCGTAAAATTGCCTCAAGTTCCTTAAAAACCTGCGATCGCAGCCCCACCACTTCAAAATATTTGACCGAAAATCGCGATCGATCTTTCACTAGCAGTTCAAAGTGTTCTGCACCCAAAACAGGGATAAATGTCCCATCTTTATATACACCAACATCATCAACGCGATACAGTAAAACAGCAGCCAACAGCACCGGAATTACCCCCCGCTTGACTCCGTAAGGAGGTGCTTCGAGTAGCTTGTAAAGCAAGTCTAAAGTTTGCTGTTTTTCAGACGCTTGCAAACAAAAATTCTCGATCGCATCCCAAACTGTCCACACGCCGGATTGTTCTTGAGGTGGATAAAATCCCCATTCTCCCTCATTGTCACGGTGAATCCCTGTCTCATGCAGCACTGAAAGATACATACTAACTTCAGGGCCATATCCCTGCAACAAGAGTCTTTCTTGCTCTGGGTACTCAAACATAGCTTCAATCAGTTCCCGTCTCGCCTTGGCACCTTGGCTAGTCAGTTCCCGGCGATTGATTAGCTCATTCCAAAGGATAAACTTTTTGCTGTAAACCTCATCACAAATGTCGGATAGTTTTGCATTCAAATCTGTGATATGGCTAATTTTTTGTTTTTTACCTTTAATCCAACATACATTTTGATTAACCCCTACATCAAAGGTTTGGTTGAGGGTTTCATCAAGCAATTCTTCAGCTTTTACCACCCGATAGCGAACTTCCCGTCGAGCTACTCCATCATTTTGCAATTGGGCAGCACTGGTTTGGATTTTCTTCAAAGCCGCAAATTCTCGCGCTCTCATTCGCAAAAGATCCAATTTCGCCGCACACAGCACGATTAACGGTTTACCATCTGTTGTAGTAGATGGTAATTGAGTTGGTAACTCATCATCTATCCAATAGCCGACTAAACCATCACAATTACTGCTAGAACAATGCAGCTCTTCTAATTTTTTTGAAACATCTAAATACTGTCGCTCAAAGTAACGAAGCGTGCCAGTTTTATAGCTGTGACGCTGTGCTATCAAGGGACTTAGCGGACGAATATCGGACAAAATACTGACTAGAGATGAGCGTTCCTGCTCAAGATAAGTCGCTACCGCACTGTCAACATTAAAATCTGAACCTTCCCAAATTCGCAGCTCATCTCCTTGCTTGAAATGAGTGATAATTCCCTTTTGCAGGAGAGCATCTATCACCTGCTCCCAGTGCTGCCGATTTGACTCGCTAGCATCATTGCACATTGCTAGCGTCACCAGAGAAGGAGTTGATCTCAGGGAGCCAGTGGTGCTTATAATATTCAAAGTGCCGATTGTTTTCAGCACCCGCAAACTATCAGGATCTAGACGCTTGCTAACATCGGTGATTAGTCCTTGCACTTCTATCCACCGTTGGTGTTTTGGTCTAGAAGTAATTCCCATTCCCACGGATTCTATGAAGTAGTCATAAACGCGATCCAGTTTCAACGTTGGTAGGGACGAGGTAATCTCTGCCGTACAACCCTCAACAGTCGTTTCATCTAGGTATTTTCTAAAAGAATAAGGTTCAGCACTGGTGAGAAATGTGAACAGCGAACGGTCATTTTGGGCATACTTAGTGCATAATTCTGGTAATACTAGGGCCGCAACAGGATGCAACGGGTAGGTATCTACTAACAATTGCTGTGAAATATCAGAGATGATTTCTGTTGGCAGATGAGTTAACCATTCCGCTGCAAGACTCGCGATCGCAGGTTGAAATAATTCTGCCCCCGATCGATCGATGGCTTTACCCATCAACCGTATCATTTGGGTAGTAGAATCCTTGAAGGAAATATCTTCAAATCTACCCTGAATTTTTGACCATTCGTTCCGCTCTACAGATGCTAATCTTTCTCCATAATCAGCAAAGGCTTGGTGCAGCACACCGATTATATAAATCTGAGACGTGCTATCTCTCGGCAGTTCTGCTAATTGCTGCAATAGATATAAATCTTCATCCCCCTGATTCTGAGCAACAAATTCTAGATTCTTGCCAAGTTCATCAATAATCAGCAAGACACCTGTTTTTGCTGATGACGCTACTTCTTGCACCAAGCTAAGAATATCCTGGCTGTTTACCTTCGGGCCAGCAGCGATTTCGGTTTCCAAGTCTGTCAGTTTGCGAGCGATTGCTGGTTTTTTGGCATTCCCGACCTTCTGCCAAAAGACTTCTGCACCTCGATGCAGAGCTCGGACAATTGTATGGCTTAACGGTTCTCGCTGTGCTGTAACAACAGCTCGGAACAGCCCTTTACTGGGTATATTTTCTTGCAGGCTAAGGTATTCAAAACTATTAGAGCCGATCTCCTTTTCGGCAATTTCTAGCGCCAACTGACGCATCGGATCGGTGTGAGCCGCACAAACAGAGGCTAAGTAGTGAGCAAAGGCAGATTTTCCGGTTCCGTAAACGCCGGTCAAAGTCCAAGCACGGTTAGATTCAGGGTTGGTCAATCCAGCTAAAATCCGCTTGAGAACCTCAACAGCTTTTTCTGTAAAAATATATCCTTCGAGAGCAGAATGTTGTTGTAAATCTCGCTCAATATTAATAGAACGAGAGTAGCGACGAGAGAGGCTAAAGTATTGAGATAAGTGGTTGTTCATTGTTGAGTCTCACCGCGTCTGCCTTGGTAGTACCTATTAAGAAGATCCTCTGCTAGTTTCTCTGGGTCTGAGTTGAAAGAAAGTTGAATCAAGCCAGCACTATCAGAGAGTTCAATTGACTTGAATTTTCGCTGTACTTTTTCAATTGCGTCGCACACCGCAGTCTCTGTGAGCTTAAAGATCGTGCCGGGACTGCCAATATCGTAAAGGAGACGAGAAATTCCTATAGTCCTTTGCCCGCGACCAACCCAGCTAGCATATTCTAAGCAAGCTGAAACAACTATCTCTGCCGGTAAATTCCTTTTGGAACCAACTCGGAATGTGTAGTGTCTGGAGTCTCCGGCTGTGTGAATAATTCCCAGTTCGCTAAAGGGACAATCTAAACTATCCTCGCTGACACCGGTTTTATGAGTTTCTTGTTCCACATACATTCGCAGAATGCAGCTAACATCTTTTTTGACGGAAGATTCGGCTATACGGTGAGCGACGCTATCTCTGTGGTTGCACAGAGCTTTAAATAATTCATCTTGTGAAAATTCTAGTGAGCGAAAGACGTTGAACGTGAAATGCCAAGCTGTTGCATGGCAAGGTGGCTTGAGCAGGTTCCAGTGTAGGAGCCAAAGCGTTGCGGGGTCTTCAGTAAACGGGTCCCAACCGTCATCCCTGTACAGGCGATCGCCCAAATCTGATGGGACATCATCTGTCAGCACTTTGAAGGCATTGCACCAGTAGCGAATGGCATTCACCATGTTTTTGCCAACTCCTAGGCGCACTGTCGCATCCTCTCGCAAGAAAATTCCTCGATCTCCTGTGGCCGCGTCAAAACCCTTTCTGAGCCATCCAAAGCGGGGGTGAAAGGTTTCGTGTCTGGCAAAGACTGGATTGACAGTAGAGGATACTGGACTTGTAATAGCTATATTATTTTGCCTGATTTGTGTCACGATGACTTGGTTGCATTAACTCGGTAAGTCTACTATAAAGCTTTAAAAATTAACAAAGCTTATGGGAAACTTGACAAACATAACCAGGACTAGGGCAAGTGGCGGTCGCGATCGGGAGCGTGTCCTTAAGTTCTTAAAACTCAAAACTTCACATAAGTTTCTGTGCAACAACACCCGTAGAATGATTAAATTGAGTCTCAGATTTCGAGCGATCGCCACCGTAAACGTCGGCGCGATCGACCCGAACAGCTCAAAGTATCCTTTCGTCACATTCAGTACAAGAGAGCAAGGGATGGTATTGGCAACAGAAATGGATTCGTCCCAACCGGAATCCTGTTTCGACTTATCCACTTACTTAGTCGAGCAAAAGAAGGCGATCGAGGTAGCTCTCGACAGTGCACTCCCGGTCATCTACCCAGAGAAAATTTACGAAGCCATGCGCTACTCGCTGCTAGCGGGGGGCAAGCGCCTGCGTCCGATCCTGTGTCTGGCTAGCTGCGAACTCGCCGGCGGCACTACATCTATGGCAATGCCCACAGCTTGCGCTTTGGAAATGATCCACACGATGTCGCTGATTCACGACGATTTGCCGGCAATGGACAATGACGACTACCGGCGCGGCCTCCTGACGAACCACAAAGTCTACGGCGAGGATATCGCTATTTTGGCTGGCGATGGTTTGTTGACCTATGCTTTTGAATTTATCGCCACTAAAACTGAGAACGTACCCCCCCAGCAGGTCTTGCAGACGATCGCCCATTTAGCGCGGGCATCGGGTGCTGCTGGACTCGTAGGCGGTCAGGTGGTTGACTTGGAATCGGAAGGATTGACAGATGTTTCTCTGGAAACTCTTAACTATATTCATGCTCACAAAACCGGCGCGCTGTTAGAGGCTTGCGTAGTTTGTGGAGCAATTCTGGGTGGCGCATCGGCTGCGGATTTGCAGCGGCTGTCTCGTTTCGCTCAAAATATTGGGCTGGCTTTCCAGATAATTGACGACATTCTGGATATTACGGCTACTCAAGAGGAACTGGGCAAAACTGCTGGCAAAGATGTTCAAGCAGGGAAAGTGACTTATCCTAGTTTGTGGGGAATTGATGAGTCTAGGCGCCAAGCTTCGCAGCTTGTTGCTGATGCTAAGTCTCAACTGGCAGTGTTTGGGAGTAAAGCTCTACCGCTGCTCTTAATTGCCGATTTTATTACCAGCCGCAGTAACTAGAAATACCAAACAATATGCAGGAAATTTGCAGCGGCGTCTTAAACAATCATGTACTGGTAGTTGCTTTGCTCGCTTGTCTGGCGGCTCAGATCATGAAGCTGCCGATCGAGTTGGTCAAAAATCGCAAGTTTAATCTTCGGTATTTGGTAACAACGGGGGGAATGCCCAGCGCTCACTCGTCTTTTGTGGGCGCTTTGGCTGCTGGAGTGGGACAAACGATGGGGTGGGAAAGTCCAGAGTTTGCGATCGCAGCAATTTTTGCGATTATTGTGATGTACGACGCAGCAGGCGTCCGCCAAGCAGCAGGCAAGCAAGCTCGCATCCTCAACCAAATTGTTGATGAATTTTTTGAGGCAGATCACAACCTTAATGAGGCTCGCCTGAAAGAGTTGCTGGGGCACACTCCTTTTCAAGTGCTTGTCGGTTTGGGGCTGGGAATCGTTATTTCGTGGCTCGCAGGGCCTGCATATTAGTTAACTGTTGACTGTTAACTGTTGACTGTTAACTGTTAACTGTTGACTGTTGACTGCTGACTGCTGACTAATGACTCATGACTCATGACTGTTGACTACTGACCGAATTCTGCTTGGAGTACGTCGTCGTTGTCATCGGCGATCGTGGCGACAATAGTAATCACCCGAGAAATTTCTCCGGTCGAGATTTCGGCGATCGTCCGAGTCGATATTACCGCAACTTGAGAGTCAACAATCGCAAAATGAGACTCCAAAGTAGACAGCCAATTCATTTCTAGAAGTTTCCGCATTAATTGAGCTTCATTCAAGGCCGGCAACTGAAGTACAAAAGCCCAAACAGTTAAAGTATCATCTTCGGTTTCGCCCGACAGTTGCACGAACACTTCGACACTGCCATACTTGAATTTCCAAAGATGTCCGCCAGCTTCATTTTGACCGACCATCACTTTTTGGTCTACAGCCATGCTGGCGATCACAGTTTCAATTTCTTCTGCATAGGTGACGGCTGTGGCTTTTTCGACCTGGGCATCGGCGATCGCGCTTTCACTTAAGACGCTTTCTGCGGAAACTGTTTGTGGGTTCGGCTCGCTGGTAGTCATAATTGTATTTAGACGGAAAACTATTCCAATAATTCAGTTTACTTGGCTTTAGCTGAAAATTATAGACTTTAAATCCAGTGGACGCAGAAACCGGGTTTGTGAACGAAAATTCTGCGTTTGCACCCAGAACCTTGGCTCAGAAACCCGGTTTCTTCATAGCTTTTGCCTAAGTTGTATTTTAAGCACTCGGCTTGCTCGCCGCCGGCTTCTTCTGCGAGTTATTCATGCCGTTGAGGAACATCGGCACGAATTTTTCCACAAATGCCTGCGGGTCGCGCTGCCAGGCACGTTGAGCCACATCGACCCTGGTCATTTGCAGGTCGGGGGCCAGCAATGTTGCAGACAGGCGTTCCATCAGGTATTGCGGGCGTTCCCACATCGGCATGGTGTTGGCAATGTCTACCAGGCGGGTGACGCGGCGCAGTTCTGCTCCCAGCATGATATCCATTCCCGATTCAAATGCTGCTTGTTCGATCGCCGCATATTTGCGTTTTGCCCGATCGACTTTCTGGCGGTGTTCCGGGCTTTTGGCAGCGATTTCTCCCAGCCACCGATTCCCCCAGCGCACGTGGCCTGCTTCTTCGGGAAATATCTTTTCGATAGTTTCGCGGATTTTGACGTTTTCGTCAGTTTGCGGAGCCTTTTTCAGGGCGTGGATGTGCGCCGAGAAGTATTCGCAGCCGCGCTTTTCGGTGACGTTAATCGCCGCTAGGGAAGAAATTACAAAGTCTTCGCGGTCTTTGCTGGGGTCTTTTTGGTCGCTGTCTAGGAGTCTTTCAAACTCATCAATGTAGGATACTCCCGGCGGCGTTCCCACATCCTGACCGATATCTACCAGCAAATCTGTCAGCCACATAGCGTGTCGTGCTTCATCAGAAATGTGCCGGGACAAATCGCGGACGAGTTCTGCTGGGTTCCCGTCAAGCTGTTCGATCAAGTCCGTGAGGTCTTTGCAACTGCGCTGTTCGCTGTAGCGGTAGCGGTTGAGGGTGATCAGGTGAATTTCGCGATCGCGCACCACTTGAGCTAAAATTTCGCGCGCTCCCATTGCGTTGCGAGGCTTGCGGGGATAGGCAACAGTCATGGTTTTATGTTTTTTTGTAAAGATACCTATATAAGTGTAACGCAAATTTTCGGCTTGCTCATTCACAAAGCAAGGTAGAAGTTTGTTGTCAATGCCCTATTCCCAATGGCCTATTCCCGATGCCCTATGCCCAAAGTTGATATCAAGTCTCAGTTGAGTCTGAAACCAGATCCGAAGCCGACTCTTGTTGAAATTTTCGTGCCTCCTCCACTTCCAGCCTAGCCAGCGTACTCGCCGCATCCGCTAACTGCAAAGCCAGATTCATTCGACAAACTGGGTTTTTCTCCTTCCAAAGGTCTTTTGCCAAGAAATGCACTCGATAGCGGAACATTTTAATTGATTGTGATGGAATAACTTTAGCTGTCATGGTCATAACCTCTCTTCAACTGTAGCTAGAATACGAAGCAGTACCCGTTCCGCTTCTAGATAAACAAATGTCAGTATGATGACTTGATCTTCCTTGCCGATCGTCACATCCCATGTGGCAGATTGTGGTTCAACCCGTTCGTGCCTGACTATTACAGTATATTGTCCTGCTGCCAAGTCATCAAATCCCGCATCTGCCTCCATCAAGGCAACCGTCTCCTCGGCCAGTACCCGTCCGTCCCGATTTAGTAAAGTAATGAAGGCAATGCCATCAACTGAGGTCATGGCAATGTTATTTTGATTGCGTACCATCACAAAAATATCTGACATTCTTTGGTTATTGGTTATTGGTTATTGGTTATTTGTTACTTGTTATTTGTAGGTTGGGTTGAGGCACGAAACCCAACTCTTAATTTTAAATACAGCAGATTGCAGGTTTATAGGTACTATCAATATTCCCGATTCCCGTAGGGACACGGCGAAAGCCTTTGTCCCTACAAGAGCATTGCTTCATCTATTTGAGAAATGCCATAACTTATCTAACAATCGTAGTACAAAGCAAACTCGTAGGGGTGAGGACGCAGCCGCATCGGGTTGACTTCATTGTCGAGTTTGTAGGAAATCCAATTTTTGATAAAATCTTCGCTAAATACGCCAGTTTCAGTCAAGAAAGCGTGGTCTTTTTCCAAAGCTTCCAAAGCACCTTCCAAGGAACCGGGAGTCGAAGGAATTTTGCTCAATTCTTCGGGAGACAAATCGTAGATATCTACATCCAAAGGTTCGCCCGGATCGATTTGATTTTTGATGCCGTCTAAGCCCGCGCACAGCATGGCTGCAAAGGCTAAATAAGGGTTGGAAGTAGCATCGGGACAGCGGAATTCTAAGCGCTTAGCTTTCGGGTTGGTTCCCGACAACGGAATTCGCACTGATGCCGATCGATTTCCTTGAGAATAAGCTAAGTTTACAGGCGCTTCAAAACCCGGAACCAACCGCTTGTAGGAATTAGTTGTGGGATTGGTAATTGCCAAAAGTGCCGGGGCGTGCTTGAGAATACCGCCGATGTAATGCAGTCCCATCTGACTGAAACCTGCATATTGATCGCCTGCAAATAAAGGCTGGCCGTCTTTCCAAATCGACTGGTGAACGTGCATCCCGGAACCGTTGTCGTTAAATAGCGGTTTGGGCATGAAGGTGATGCTTTTGCCGTATTTTTTGCCGACGTTTTTGATGACGTATTTATAAGTCATCAGATAGTCAGCGGCTTGAATCAAAGTGGCGAAGCGGAAACCGAGTTCGCATTGGCCGCCGGTGGCTACTTCGTGGTGGTGCTTTTCAACTGGTACGCCGCATTTTGCCATTGTCAGCAGCATTTCCGTTCTCATGTCTTGAGAGGTATCGGTTGGTGCTACTGGGAAATAACCTTCTTTGTAACGCGGTTTGTAGCCGAGGTTGCCGCCTGCTTCTTCTTTGCCGGAATTCCAGCGACCTTCGATCGAGTCTACGTAATAGTAGCCGGAATTTTGGGTTTGGTCGAACCGAACGTCATCAAAAATGAAAAATTCTGCTTCCGGGCCAAAGAATGCGGTATCGCCGAGGCCGGTGGTAACTAAGTAGTCTATGGCTTTTTGGGCAATGGTGCGGGGACAGCGGCCGTAGGGTTCACCCGTGCGGGGTTCTTTGATGCTGCAAATGAAGCTGATGGTTGGTTCTGCCATGAATGGATCGATCCAGGCAGTGGTAGGATCGATGACCATTGTCATGTCGGATTCGTTGATGGCTTTCCAGCCGCGAATGCTGGAACCGTCGAAGGGTACGCCGTCTGTGAATGCGGTTTCGTCGATTTGGTCGTGGTACAGGGAAAGGTGCTGCCAGATCCCCGGCATATCGATGAATTTGAGGTCAACGATCAGGATCTTATTTTCTTGTATGTAGTTTAAGGCTTCTTGGGGTGTCTGGAACATGACTTACTCCTGATATTGGTTTGGTCTTGGCGATCGCAGATTTCAGACTTTTTCGGCGATGACAGGCATTCATTACCTAGCATTTTGTATCTTTTGCTACAAAATTTTGCGATTTGCGGCTTTGTGGGGCCGTCCAGTTCGCAACTGTTGAGCTGTCGGTACTTTCGGCAAAAGATAGAAGGCCTTCGCCAGAATTGGGGTTTTTCTGCCGGGGATTAATCGGTAGTCAGAAAATCCTATCTCAAATCTTAATCAAACGCCGATTTGTAGTAGTCTACAATAGGCGGTCTATCTCAGATAGCAAAGTATTGATAAAGATTTTTGGGAGAGAAACTTATGCGCGATGCAGTGACGAGTCTGATTGAAAATTATGATGTTGCTGGTAGGTATTTAGACCGGGATGGTATCGATCGGTTGAAATCTTATTTTGCAACGGGCACAGCACGGGTACAGGCGGCGGCGGCAATTAACAGCAATGCTGCGGCAATTGTCAAGCAAGCTGGTATCCAGCTATTTGCCGAACAGCCGGAACTGATCCGTCCCGGGGGAAATGCCTACACGACTCGTCGCTACGCGGCTTGTTTGCGGGATATGGACTATTACTTGCGCTATGCTACTTACGCCCTCGTGGCTGGAAGTACGGATGTGCTCGACGAGCGCGTGCTGCAAGGTTTGCGGGAAACTTACAATTCTCTGGGCGTTCCCATTGGCCCGACGGTGATGGGGATTAGCATTATGAAGGAGATGGTTAAGGCTCAAGTGGAAGCTGCTGGCTTGTCTGTAGGGTCTTTTTTGGAGCAGCCTTTTGATTACATGATTCGCGAATTGAGCGAACAAGATATTTAAGTCAATTTGCTGGTTCTTTTAGTCACAAATTGCAATTGTCGCTTGCAGTTAGCAGCAGTTGGATCGATCGCTCTTTTTTGGCATCCGTGCCTCCAAGCGATCTTTTTTTATGACTTAAAAATCGCCGACACATCCCCAGACAAGGCATTTGTCGAGGGGATTTTTGGTTTGGCGGCGGTCGATTTGCTCGGCGGTTGTTGCTTCTACTTCGCCGTTGGGGTAAAGAATGTGGATGATGTCACCGCTGACAAAAGCCAGGGGATTTTCTTGACAAATGCTCGGATTTCTGATCGGAAAGTTACTTGTTTTCATGGTCGATCGCCCTGATGGTATTTGTAGTGCTTTTAGCTGCACGTACATCATCCGCTAGCTGCCAAAATTTTTGTGTGATTCTAGGAATGTTTATCTGTGATCAAACTAAACGCGCAGAGCGATCTCAGTCACATAATGTAAGCTGGGGCGATCGTCCAGCTTCTGCGACGCCAGCCAAAATTGTCGCCAAAAATCCGCAGTCGAGTTTGTACGCAAGTGCTAATCTTGTACTGTCCTAAACCCGATCCGTACAGATTAAAAACCTTGGCTAAACAGCGACTAGACACATTATTGGTCAGCCTGGATTTGTGCACTTCCAGACAGCAAGCTCAGGCCTTGATTCGGACTGGGAAAGTTTCGATCGACCAGCAGGTAGTTGACAAACCGGGCACTGAGGTTGACATTGCCGCCAAAATTAAGATTAAAGAGCGATCGCGCTACGTTTCCAGAGGCGGCGACAAATTAGCCAAAGCTTTAGAAGTTTTTGCGATTCCCGTGACAGATCGAATTTGTCTCGACGGCGGCATTTCCACAGGCGGTTTTACAGACTGTCTGTTGCAAGCTGGCGCAGCCAAAGTCTACGGCATAGATGTTGGCTACGGTCAAGCAGATTGGGGCTTGAGGAACGATCCGAGGGTAGTTTTGAAAGAACGCACCAATTTGCGGTACATGACTCCTACTGAGCTTTACGGCAATTCACCCCCCCCAGCCAGGGCGGGCACGGGGGCACCGCCCCTACAAGGGGGGGAGCAAGATTCTGGGCGAATCGGGGTTTATGCAGATTTGGCGGTAGTAGATGTGTCGTTTATTTCCCTAGATAAGATTTTACCGGCGCTGTGGGAATTGTTGGCACCGCCCAAGGAAGCGGTATTGTTGGTAAAGCCGCAGTTTGAAGTTGGGCGGGAGAGAGTCGGGAAAAAAGGCGTAGTGCGAGACTCAGCAACTCAAGCCGATGCGATTTTTCAAGTGTGGAAGGCAGCCACAGCTTTAGGATGGCAGGAAAGGGGCTTAACGTGGTCGCCTTTACTTGGCCCGGCCGGTAATATCGAGTATCTTTTATGGTTGGGGATCGATCGCGAACCGGAATCAGAGCCGAGGGCGATCGAAGAAGGTGTTGTGAAGGAACGGATCTCAGAAGTCGCCAAAGCGGCGGCGCGGGAACTTGTCAATCGATTGTAGATTTTAGACTTTAGATTGACTTTTCTGATGTCAAGCTCATCAATTTTAAAAGTCCCATTTGGAACTCCAGATAAAACTAAAATTTCAAGTTGTTTTGTCCATCAGACTCCTAAACTTTCACAAGAGTGAACAATTCCATGCAGCCATTAAAACAAGTCGGTTCGATTTTACTGTACGTTCTAGGTGGCATTGGGTATCTGGCGATTGCAGCTACTATTGTCGGCGTTTCAATTCTGATCAAATTCGCAGCTCTGCTACTAGCAGACAAGGTACTATATACAATTCTGATTATCGGCGATTTGTTGAGGGGTATCGAAATTATTGAACTATTAAATATATTAGTATTTGCTTTTATAGGTATGGGATTTGGTGTCGCAACAAAACTGTTGATTCCTCAATATGCTCGCCAAATTAGTGCCACTTTGTTGATACCTATAGTTCCCTTAGTTTTCATGAGTACGCCAGCCATTAGATATAATTATTGGCTGGAAAAAGTAGGGGAATCGGATAACTTATTGCCGGCGGAAACTGCAACATTAACTAACTCGTTTTTGAAGAGAAAAGTAGGAGTGGATGGTTTTCTCGGTTATTACGTATATACCGGTCAGTTTCCGGTGATTCCGACGAAACAATCTGAGATGAAAGACCTCGACAGCTTTGAAAAAAAAGTTAATTCCCGATTTGTGCAGTTGACAGGTGTTGCTCCGACTATTGTTTCTTGGTCAATGCGGGTTTGTTTTTGGCTGATTAGAATATTTTACTTTTGTATAGCGGTAATTGCGACGATCGCTCATTTTAGGGAAGGTGTTAGAATTGCTGGGAGATAATACGATTTTCAATTTTAGATTTTTGATTAAACAATTGGGAATCAGCTCAAATCCGGTGGGATCGAAATTAATATTACCCGAAATCAGGACACGGCATTGCCGTGTCCCTACAAGATTATTTTGGGGCCGGGGAAACGGCATTGCCGTCTCCTCCGTATCTGCTGTTGTTTGTGTCATATTTTAAATTCTTGCTGCAAGCGATCGATAATTGTATTGCGCTCGATTGTGGCGAGAATTTCTTGAATGACGGTATCTTGTCCCAGGGGGCCCCAGGTACAGCCTTTTTCTAAATAAACTTGGGCGGCGCGACCGACAGCGTAGGTTCCGTAAGCTGCTAAACTAGCTTGAGTGACTGCGACTCCGGCAAAAGTAGAAAAGCCGATTTGGGGAGCAGCAACGGCCGCACTTTTGCCGAATCCTAAGAGCAAACTGCTGCCCAATTCTCCCAAAAGTACGCCACCAGCACTGGAGAAAATAGTCTGCCAAAGTTTCCCGGCTTCGTAACCGGTCATGGGTAAACCGTAAAGTCGGGATAAAGAGCGAATTAAGGCTAAATCTGCGACTGTTGCTCCCATTACATCCAAGAATGCAACTGGATTTAAGCCAACAGCTAAGGCTTTATATTTGGCAAATTGCCAAATTAAATCATCGGCTTCTGTTTGCCGCAATTTGAGAACTTGACGGGCGATGTTTGCTTCAGCATCTCTAGCTTCTACTAAAGCATTGAGAGCGAGGAGCGATCGACCTTCTCGGTTAAGAATTGTCAAAATTGTGTGTTTTAGTTCGTCTATCTGCGCCGGCGGCGATTCCCATTCGTTAGTTACTGTTCCATCCAGCCATTCCACCCGCATTTGCACTGGTGCGGGTTCGGCGGCTACCATGACTATTTCTAGAGATTTGGCAGTTTTAAGCGGTGATTTTGCAGTAGATTTATGAGATGGGCTGTTTGGGCGATCGCCCAAATTTTCGCTATCTGTTTCATCTGTTACCGCCGCTGCTGCTAACTGTTCGGAATTTCCGAGGGCTTGCAAACTTTGGTAAATAGCTTTTCTGTCTAATTCTGGATAAAGGTCAATTTTATTAAAAACTAAAATCAGCGGTTTTTGAGCTGTTTGCAATTCGCACAGCGCTTGATATTCAGTGCGGGTGATATCGCCGGCAACTACAAACAGAATTAAGTCAGCTTGGCGAGTTACTTGTTTGGCCATTTCGCCGCGTACTTCGCCGCCAACTTCATCAAGTCCGGGAGTATCAATTAATTCTACTTGGATTTTTTCTCTGTCTTCTGCGACGGGAAGATAAGGAATCGTCCAGCGCACGGAACGCGGCCACTGAGTCACGCCATTGAGAGGGCCTGTTTGCAGGATTTTTTGACCTAAAAGTGCGTTTAATACGGCTGATTTGCCGCGACTGACTAAGCCGAAGGTAGCAATGCGAATGATGTTGTGGTCTAGTTTTTCGGATGTGGAGGTTAGGATATCTAACTGATTTTGCAGCGCCGCTTCTAATTCTGTATTGTCCGAGTTTTTTTTGCCTTGGCGCAGGTGGGAATAGCGCGCCAGGGCTTGGCGCAAACTGGTGCGGGCTAGGGATAAGCGATTTTCTTGAATCGAATTGTCAGCCATTGGCGATCGGCTTTTTTTAAGCTAGTATAATTGAGCTGAGAATTAGAAATTATATTTCTTATTTTAATACAATTTTCCGAAATTTATAGCTTTTTAGTTGGGAATTAGGTAGGGACACGGCACTGCCGTTTCCTTACGGATATCATGGACGACGATCGGCTGAATTTAAGATCGGATGCTGGAGTAATTTTAAGTAGGACACGGCACTGCCTTTCGGAGTGTCAACTTAAGCTTTGAGTCCGCCAGTCCTCCCACCCGCCGGCGAGTCCGCCAGGGAATGAATTCCACGGGTCTTATAGCTAAAGTCCACAGCGAG